>CANBTO010000150.1 GCA_947372405.1 Verrucomicrobiaceae bacterium | reverse complement strand
ACATAGCCCGCAGCCTGGACCCTGATGACCGGGGGAAACGAATCGAAACTGGAAACGATCACCAGCGCCTTCCATGGCGCGTCGGGCAGATCCGCGGCGTGCATGGCCACCGAACCGCCCATCGACATGCCAAGCAAGCCTGCGGGTTTTGGATCGAAGGAGAATTTCCGTGCGGCTTCATCAAGCATCTTCGCGGGCAGTATGCCTTCACGCACACCGTAGGTGACGACTGGCGCAGGGTGGTCGCCATGGGCCGGCATGTCCGGTATCACGCAACGGAAACCCACGGCACAAAGCCGCTCGGCGATGGGCAGGTAGTCTTCCTTCCTCCCCTTGCGCCCGTGCACGAGCACGAGCGTGCCGATGATCCGGCCGCCTTCCTGCAGCTTGTTGCCATTTTCCACGAGTTGCCTGCGGATTTTCGTTCCGCGATCACCTGGTTTGCCCGATGGATCGGGTGTGCAGACAAGACAGGGCGTGCCGTCGCTGGCGGTGAATCGGTCGATGACCAGTCCGTGCGCCGCCGGATCTGATAGAAACTCGCGGTGGTAATCCATCACCGCCCTGCGTGGCGGACTGGCGATTTCGGAGCCTGCCCAACAGATCAATCCCACAACCGCGGCGACGATGAGAAGAGCGGTGGATAACAGGATTTTTCGCCAGCGTTTCCGGATCATGATATTACTTTCCAATCTCACGCAGTGCGTCCGCGATCAGGTCCGCGTGTTCGCCTTGAATGGTATTGTGCTTTCCGCCGGGGATTTCCGTTAGCCGGACGATATCCTTGTTTGCCGCTGCCAGTTTCCGGCTCATGGAAACCGGAATCACCTCGTCGTTCAGACCGTGGAAAATAATCACCTGCCCCGGACCACGGCGGGACAATTCCTCAAGCCGCGCCGCGTTGTCGAATCGATGCCAGACGAGGAAACCCAGCGGCAGGCCCGTGACCTCCCGGCTCATGTCCATGGTGCTGGTGAAGGGTGAGATCAGGACGCCTTTCTGGATCTTGAATTCCGATGCCGCGATCAGGCATGCCGCGCAACCGAGACTGTGGCCGAAGAAACGCAGTTTTTCGGGATTCCCGCCGGGTTTCCATCCCAGTTTTTCCATCGCAAGCGGCACGCCGGTTTTCAACGACTCGCGGATCCGCGCCGGGCTTGGCGAGCCTTCGCAATCGCCATAACCCGGGAAGTCGCACAACAGCCACGCGTCTTCTTTCGGAGCGTGCTCTGCAATCCACTCGGACCAATCCAGCGCCAGAGTGCCGTTGCCTCCACAGACAATCCAAAGATTCCTCGGGGACTTGAGATTGCCTTGCAGAAATTCCCGCTGTTTTCCTTGGGAGGTTTTGAAATCCACCTGCGCGCCCTTGGTTTTCTCCGACCATTGGGCCGTGGTTCCCGGACCATAGGCACGCGGGAAATAGATCAGCTTGGACTGACATGCTGTTAGAAGCATGAGCGGGATGCCGAGGATGATGGCGATGACTTTGAACCAGCGACCTGATCTAGTGCTGGCGCGGGGTTGTTTCGAACTTGCTGCCGCTTTCACGAGTGAAGATAAAATCACAATCTACAGCCAGCGCACGAGCATGAGTTGTGCCGCATGTTCCCTCCATTGCAGGGACGACGCACTTCATCGATCGGGCCAGATCCCGCAGGCACGAGATCTGGATTGTTCCGAGCTACGGTATTGTGACTATTGTTTCGGAAGGAAATTCGCGCCGCCGCCGGTTGTCATGACGTTTCCGCCATTGGTATTGACCAATGCTGAGGTTCCTGGAAGCGAAATCACGTTGCCGCCGCCCGCCGCCACGATATTGCCGCCGCCAGCCGCCACGATGTTGCCGCCACCCGCCGCAACGATGTTGCCGCCGCCAGCCGCCACGATGTTGCCGCCGCCAGCCGCCACGATATTACCGCCGCCCGCCGCCACGATGTTACCGCCGCCAGCCGCCACGATGTTACCGCCACCCGCCGCCACGATTGCCGAACTACCCTCCGGGACAAGCATATTGACCGGCGGTTTGTCCAACAGGGCCGCAGCGGTTGTGCCGCCAAGTTGGATCAGGGAGGCATTTCCCGAGGTAATCGCATTCCCCGCGCCTGCCGCCACAATATTGCCGCCACCTGCGGCCACGATATTGCCGCCACCTGCGGCCACGATGTTGCCGGCTCCTTGGGCGACAATTTTTGACCCTAGATCATTCAGCTTGATGAGAAAGACGTCCGAGTTGTTGACCAATTGATGGATCAAAACACCGCCGGTAATCGAACCCGATAATCCTATCGAAGGAGCGGCCACGACATGTGTAACCAGAGGGGAGCTGTAAACATTCCCCAGAAAATCCGCGCTGGCTTCCGCATCGCCATCGAAGTTGATGTCCGATCCTGCTTTGCCGGTGGCTTTCAAGGTGATGGTGATGGCAGCGCTGGTGCCAGGATCGATGGCCCAGGTTCCATTGCCCATGTTGTAATTCACCTTCCCGTTGTTCGATGCCAACTCGAAGTCATAGGTATGGATGGGATTGCCGTCCTTAGGGTTCTGTTGCGCCCCGCCGCCACGTTCAATTTTAACGATGCTAGTTCCTTCCGGCTGGGTCCAGAACAGGAATGGATTCAAGGCAGGAGCATCGCCGTTGTTGAACATGACCACTTCGATATCAAACTCCCCACCCGCGGCGACTTCCTTGGGGACGGATTCGAAAATCCCGATTTTAGGTACTTGTTTGATGCCGGCGGCCGCTGCCGGTTGCGCAGCCTCGGGCAAGTCTTGAGCCATGGATGCCGTATTCGTAGTGGCGACCTTAATGAGAGGGAGCTTGGCGGTGATCTTCGCGATGCCGGTAGCCTGCATGAAAACCGGATCCGCGCCGTCGCCAATGAACGGGCTCTTTGCGGTTACGGCATCGCTCGTGACGATCACTTCCACCATCACGTCTCCTTTGCATCCTGGTTTGCCCGCGGCAGGGAGATTGTTCATCGTGAAAGTCACCAGGCCTCCGGTCGTGAGAAATCCACCATTCGCGCCTGCGGGTGGTTTGATGCTTGCGCCGTCCGGGGGATCGATCAGCATACCGACGTCATCGCCAAGGCTGGTCGCCACAAACGAAGAGCGGTAATACGCGGTGTGAGCGGGAAGCGGAAACACCAGTTTCACTCCCTGCGCGCTGAATTTCCCGAGATTTTCATAATGAATGTAATATCTCTGGGCACCTGGAATGAGAGAGTAGTAGTTCTTCTGGTTCGTCTGCGGCCGGGCGCTCCAGTTCTTGTTATACACCGCGGTCATGGCATCGGCGGTCGCTCCAAGATCCGTGCTCACCACGGGATTGGGCACCAGCACACGGATCTCGGGTTGGGCGAACCGGACATCGCCGACAACGTGGATCGCGCCATTCAAATAGTAACCCAGCGTCGAATGAGGCGTGCTGGAAGATATCAAGCTGGATGAGCCGACTCCGCCTTCGGGCAGGCCGGTCTCAGGATTGATGGCCGCCGCCGGCAGAATCGAAGTTCCGACCGCGACATCGCTATCGACACGGACGGAATATTCAAGCGCCACACCGTCGTGGGGCTCAAGGTTCAGGCCGGTGAAGCGCACATGACGGCCATCGGAATCCGGAATCGCAAGCAAGTTGCTGGCTGTGGTGCTATCGGATGTTCCCAGCAGATGCGCGGAGCCCTTGATGAATGACGTGTGACCAGGCAAACCATCTTGAATGGAAACATCATTCCCCACGGACTTGCCACGGTTTAGTGCAAGGAACACGAAGGTGAGTTGATCACCCGGTTCGACGGAGTCGATCGTTTCACCGGCATGGTTCTCGGTATCCGTCGCCGTGTTGCTGATTGTCTTCATCAAAGAGAAATTCGGCTCATTGGTCAGGCTGCCAGCCAGCGGAACATTGACGTCTCCCGAGTCCTGATGGCTGAGGGCGATTTCGTGAGTATTCGTCGTGATATAAGTGACAAAATCGATCGCTCTCGGTTTCGCATAGGTGCTTGTCGAGGCATCGGCATATTGCCGTTTGAATATATCATACTCGGTGATTTGCTTCCCGGGATTGGAGGGGTCATCGAATTTCTGGTTGGAGAATAATGTGGCGTAATAGTCGAAGACTCCGATCTTGGGCGTGCCTGCGGGATCGACCCATTGGGCCTGGAAGGTGATGTTGAAGGTGATGGAATCCTTGTCGGCACCGGAGGGAGCCAATGCGCCGAGATCGAGTACGATTTGCGGCCTAGCCTGCCCTGTCACGAAGACCTGTTCGAAATCAATCGATGACCCGTCCATCCTTGCTCCCCCGGCCCCCAACATGGTTGATCCCGATGGCAGGTCGTACATTTCAGAAAACCGGGTGAATTCGGGAACAGTGACGACTGCCGCAGCATGATCGATTTTGGCGTTGGTGAGGTTGGACAGCTTGAATTTATAGGTAATCAATCCTCCGGGCGCGACGCTGGGACTCTTCGCGGCGGCGGTGAATTCAATCGGCCCCCGGACTTCCGTCGAGACGTTGGGAGAACCACTGCTGTAGCCCGTTGCGGAATAGGGAGGCTGGAACGTCGCGCCGTAAAGAGTGTAGTTATTGGGTACTGCGATTGATTCCTGGGTGCGTACCTTGGAGGTGATATGAAAGGTGACCGTTCCTGAGCACTGTTCGCCGGGTGCGAGATCGCTCTTGTCCCAAACGATTTCGGCAGGATTGCCCTTCGCAGCCGCGTGGTAGGCCCCGCCGAAACTGATCATCGGCAGATTGCCGGTACCGAGCGGAATGTCGGACAAGGCGAACTGGGTGTTCAGATTGGTTTTGCTGTCAATGTAGGATGGTACCGGCGCCACCAACTTCACGTTTCTCGCCGTGGCATTGCCATTGTTGACCCCGATGAATTCATAAGTGAGGTTGTCCCCGGCTCTCGTGATGGTGCCTTTTGCCTTGTCCGAATCCGACGATGCACGCACCAGCACCGACAAGACCGCGCGTGTCAGCACGTAGGGTCCGAGCACATTGGATTTCTTCGTGCCTGCTACCGCCTGGAAATAAACTTTGTTGCCCGGTGGATAGAACGTGGAGTTCAAGGTGTAGTTGCCGGGGCTGGCTTGGGTCATTTTCGCGCCGTTGCCGTCGGGCAGATCCGTCCATGTCTTCATGTCGGTGCTGGATTGAATCTTGATCGGGGGAGTGGCTGTCGCGGATGTGGCCGCGAAGTGCAGGATTGCGCCATCGTTGGTCGCTCCTGTGATCTTCAAGTTGATGTCTGGCTGAGGAGTCGAAGGCGTCAAAAGGACGGCATGCGCCTTTCCATTGATATTTCCAGTTGCCGCGATCTGACCCAAATCGTTGATGCTGTTGCCCGGAGAGTTGATGCGCAGGTTGGTGACCCCCGAACCAGCCAACAGTGTTTCCAGATCATACATTTGTCCCCCGGTGTAAATGAAGGCATGGAAGGTGCTCACTGTAGTGGAGTATTGGGAGATTCCCACGACGTCTCCCGCACTATTGATGGCGAAGCCGAAACTGCATTTGCCACCAAGTGTTCCGAGATCGGTGGGAGTGGTGCCGGTCCATCGTACGGCGTGTTGCACTGAAGGATCTGAGGTATCCGAAACGCCTGCGATTTGGCCGGACGCGTTGATCCCGGAGCCGCGGCTGGTGGTCCCGCCGAGGAGTGTGCCGAGGTCCACTGCGGTGGTTCCTGTCCATCGTACAGCGTGAAGTGCGGTATTTGGAGCCGCTAAGGCACTATAACCGGCGACTTGCCCGGAATCATTGATGCCTTGGCCGGTACTGAAGGGACCTCCGAGAGTGCCCAAGTCTTGCGGGGTTGTCCCTGTCCAGCGTACTGCATGGTTGGTGCTGTTTGCCAAGATATCATCGGTGCCGGTCATCTGACCCGATGCGTTGATCGAAGTTCCATCGATTGAAGTGCTGTCGAGAGCTTGCCCGGTAGCCGAAGCCGACCATCGTGCGGCGCGAGTAGTAGGGCTGGCCAGCGGCAAAAACCTTCCGGCAACCTGCCCGGATGAGTTGATACTGACGCCGTAGCTACCGGAGCCGCCAAGAGTTCCGAGATCGGTGGGAGTGGTGCCGGTCCATCGCACCGCGTGTACCTCGGCATTCCCGGTATTGTAGGACCAGCCGGCGACTTGCCCTGATGCGTTGACTCCAAAAGCGGAACTCGAGTCACCTCCGAGAGTGCCGAGATCGGTGACCTTGTAACTCGGTGTGGCCGCTCCCACATCAAGTGGAAGAAATGCTGAAGCAAGGAGCGTCAGAATGGCGGTCGGGGTCATGAAAAGATGGGGGTTCATGGCGGTGGATTCTAAGGTTGAGGTTGTGTTTACTCCTCCGGAATTGGGCAAATCAATGAAAAAATGATCTGCCATCCGCAGATGGCGCGGTATTCCGGTGCGAGGTTTTGGGCCGTCTGGGGGCGTGCGTGGCGAGGAAGTCCGCAAAAGCGCAGGAGCCATTCTGAATCCCGTTGGGATTCACAGGCGGGCTTTCATCCCAGGATCTGTGCGAGCACGTAGGGCAGGATGTCGCCGGCGCGGCAGTGACGCGGGAAATAGATCAGCTTGGACTGACAGGCTGTTAGAAACATGAGCGGAATGCCGACGATGACCCGCAGTGTATATAGCCAGCTGCGGAGGCGGGGATGTGTGCGGCTCGCCGCCCGTTTCATGAATGGAGTTTGCTGGTGGATTTGGAAGCGGACAAGCAGGAGTTCGGATGGTTTTCAGGGATTGCCGAGCTCTTTGGCGATTCGCGGCCACTGTATTTGGTCCTTTCCAGGCAAGTGGCGTTCCAAGATGAGAATCGGGCGATTTTGAGGAAACATACCGTCGAGTTTGACGAGCGGTATGTTTGGGATTGAGCGGCGATGAGCATGCAGAACGCTTTCAGCGTTCGTATTTCCGAACACGGGATACCCAGGTTTGTGCCAACCCTGGGCTGGAATCGGGAGTCCCGTTGGGATTCTTGTATGACACGGAATGGGCGTCGGATGAAACCGCCGCCACGATCAACCAAGGATCTGCGCGAGCACGTAGGGCAGGATGCCGCCGGCGCGGTAGTAGTCCTTTTCCACGGGCGTATCGATGCGGATAATGACGGGAACATCGAAGGGCTCTCCGCTAACAGGCTGCACCTTGAGAGTGGCGATCTGCATGGGCTTGAGATCGTTGTCGATGCCGACCAGGTCGAAGGTGGCGTCGGCGAGACCCTTGATCTTGTCGTAGTCCTCCTTGTTGACGAAGTTGCAGGGCAGCACGCCCATGCCGACGAGGTTGGAGCGGTGGATGCGCTCGAAGGACTTGGTGATGACAGCCTTGACACCTAACAAGCCGGTGCCCTTGGCAGCCCAGTCGCGGCTGGACCCCATGCCATAGTCCTCGCCACCGATGATGATGGTAGGGGTACCTTGTTCCTGGTAGGCGATGGCGGCGTCGTAAATAAAAGTTAGAGCACCTTTACGTACGTCTTCGTGGTGGTCTTCAGCGTTGATTGGGCGGTCCTTTGAATCTCGTTCAAAAAGTGCAGGGATTCTTACCCACTGGTCTCCGTAAGGCTTGTCGTAGAAAATTGTTACCCCGCCTTCGATTTGTGCATTCCCGCTATTCGCATCCTTCGCCATGAGGTTCTTGATGCGGACGTTGGCGAAGGTGCCGCGGGTCATGATCCGGTCGTTGCCGCGGCGCGAGCCGTAGGAGTTGAAGTCGGCGAACTCGACGCCTTTCTCACCGAGGAAACGTCCGGCGGGGCTGTCCTTCTTGATGGCACCGGCGGGAGAGATGTGGTCGGTGGTGACGGAATCGCCGAAGATGCCAAGCGGACGTGCACCATGGATTTCCACGATGTTGCGCGGGGTGGGGGTGAAGCCGTCGAAGAACGGCGGTTCCTGGATGTAGGTGGACTCGCGGTCCCACTCATAGACGTTGCCGGTGGAGGATTTGATTTCGTTCCACTTCGGGTTCTGGTCGGCGAATCCGGTGTAGAGGCGTTGGAAGACGTCCGGCCGGAGCGAGGAGTTCATCGCGGCCTCGATCTCGGCGGAGCTTGGCCAGATGTCCTTGAGATAAACCGGGTGGCCGTCGTCGCCGTAACCGAGAGGCTCGGATTCCATATCGATGTCCACCGTGCCGGCGATGGCGAAGGCGACGACCAGCGGCGGCGACATCAGGAAGTTCGCCTTGATCGACTGGTGGACGCGTGCTTCGAAGTTTCTGTTACCTGATAGAACAGAAGCGGCGATGATGTCCTCGGACTTCACCACGTCTTCGATGCCGGCATCGAGCGGGCCGGAGTTGCCGATGCAGGTGGTGCAGCCGTAGCCGACGGTCTGGAAGCCGAGTTTGTCGAGTTCCGCCTGGAGGCCGGTCTTGTTGAGGTAGTCGGTGACGACGCGAGAGCCGGGCCCGAGCGAGGTTTTCACGGATGGCTTCACGGTGAGGCCCTTGGCGTTGGCCTTCTGGGCTAACAGACCGGCAGCGAGCATCACGCTCGGGTTCGAGGTGTTCGTGCAGGAGGTGATGGCGGCGATGAGCACCGAGCCGTGGGTGATGGTGTCCTTGATGCCGCCCTTGCTGTCCACGGTGACTTCCCAGAGTGGATAGGAGGGATCGTTGTTAGGTTCGGTAACCACGCCGGATTGCGCGCCGAAGGCCCGGTCCACGCCGGTGGCGTCGTCCGGTTCGCTGTCGAGCGAGGGCGGAAGATCGAGCGGTTCGCTGGAACCTGCGGCGGGCTGCTTGTTGTAGCCGTCCGGCGCGGGTCCCGTTAGAAGCGAGGACCACTTGGTTTTGAGCGATTCGATTTCGATGCGGTCCTGCGGGCGCTTTGGGCCGGCGACACCGGGTTTCACGGTGGAGATGTCGAGATCGACGATCTGGGAGAATTCGAGTGCGTCGCGATCCGTCGGGATGCCCCACATGCCCTGGGCCTTGTAGTAGTTCTCGACGGTTTTGCAGAGTTCCGCCGAACGGCCGGTGCCTTCGAGGTAGCCGGTGGTGATTTCGTCGATGCCGAAGAAACCCATCGTCGCGCCGTATTCGGGAGCCATGTTGGCGATGGTCGCGCGGTCCGGAAGCGAGAGCGCCTTCGCGCCGGGGCCGTAGAACTCGACGAATTTGCCGACGACCTTGGTTTTGCGCAGCACTTCGGTGACAAGCAGCACGAGGTCGGTGGCGGTGACGCCGGTGGCGAGTTCACCCGTTAGATAAACGCCGACGACTTCCGGCACCAGGAAGGTGACCGGTTGGCCGAGCATGCCGGCTTCCGCCTCGATGCCGCCCACGCCCCAACCGACGACGCCGAGGCCGTTGATCATGGTGGTGTGCGAATCCGTGCCGACGAGCGTGTCCGGATAGAACACGCCGTCTTTTTCCAGCACGCATTTCGCAAGGTATTCGAGGTTCACCTGGTGGACGATGCCGATGCCGGGAGGCACGACCTTGAACGTGTCGAACGCCTGCATGCCCCATTTCAGAAACTGGTAACGCTCCCGGTTGCGCTGGAACTCGATGTCGAGGTTTTTGGCAAACGAGTCCGCGGCGCCGGCGGCGTCCACCTGCACCGAGTGGTCCACAACGAGGTCCACGGGCACGAGCGGCTCGATCATTTTCGCGTCCTTGCCCATGCCATGGACGGCGGAGCGCATGGCGGCGAGATCGACTAACAGAGGCACGCCGGTGAAGTCCTGAAG
>CANBTO010000149.1 GCA_947372405.1 Verrucomicrobiaceae bacterium | reverse complement strand
GGTCGTTTTATGCCTTCAAATCTTCCTTCGGCTGGTTGACCAAATCCACCGCGCCGGTCCGATCATTGACGGTGTTTGTGGGGTTCAGATTCAAGGTTGCCCGCACCGATTGGATGAACGCGGCTTTCTTGGGGGCGAAGGGTTATGGGGAGAATGCCCCATGGAGGGAGGCACTTGTTTCCGCTAGCTTCGCCTGATGAACCCAAACCGGACCGGGCAGCAATGCGGCTTGCCACCTGCCAAGGAGTTGCGCGCGCGGTGGCTGACAGGCGAACACCGGTGAAACACAGTTGTCGCAACCTGGCGAATCTAAGAACAACCGAGCATGGCGAAGCAAACCGACAGGGATGAACCAAACGGGCGAGTACCCGACTCGCCCCGGGAAGAAGCTGCCGGAGATGCTGTGACTCCATCCATTGCAATGAATTCACCGACCCGTGAGGGTTCTGATCGAGTCACGGCGGCGGAACACGCTGCAGACAAGGTTGATCTGGAAAACGCCCGGGTGGATGCGCCGACCGGTCCTGTTGGCCAACGCAAACCTTTCTGGAAATGTCTCGGTCCCGGACTGATCACCGGTGTGGCGGACGACGATCCGTCAGGCATCGGAACCTATTCCGTCACTGGCGCACAGTTCGGTTATGGACTGCTGTGGCTGACTCCGGTTTGCATCCCTCTGATGATCGCGGTGCAGGAGATGTGCGGCCGCATCGGGATTGTCACGGGCAGCGGGCTGGCCTCCGTTATCAAACGGCATTATCCAAAGTGGCTGTTGTACGGTGCCGTGGCGCTGCTGATCGGCGCGAATGTGTTCAACATCTATGCGGACCTCAACGTCATGGCGGCTTCCGCCCAAATGCTTTTTGGCGGAGCGCTTCCGCTTTGGCTGACCTTGCTTGCCGTTGTCACCATGGCCGCTCAGATATTCGTGCCATATCATCTTTATGTCCGCATTCTCAGATGGCTTTGTCTGGCGTTGCTCGCCTACGTGATCACCGCCTTGCTGCCCGGGGTGAAAAATGACTGGGGACAGATCGCGCGCAACTTCTTCATCCCATCATGGAGTCGCAATCCGGTCTTCATCATGACCGTGGTAGGATATCTGGGGACGACCATTTCCCCATACCTTTTTTTCTGGCAGGCAGGACAGGAGGTGGAAGAGGAGATCGCGAACTCAACCGCCGACGCGCCGGGCCACCGCACCAAGCAGGTGCGTGCGTATGAAATCCGCAACCTGCGCGCCGATACGGCCATCGGAATGGTTGCGTCCCAAGCCGCGACATTCTTCATCATCATCTGCACCGCGGCAACGCTGCACAACAAAGGCATAACCGATATCAACACCGCGCAGGACGCCGCCAAAGCCTTGCTTCCCCTTGGAAAATCCGCCTATTGGCTGTTCACTCTTGGAATCCTCGGAACCGGGTTGTTGGCCATCCCGACCCTGGCGGGATCGGCGGCATACGCCGTTGCGGAAACCTTCGGCTGGCGTTACGGCCTCTATCGCCGCTTCAAACGCGCGCGTGGATTTTATCTAACGATCTCCGCAATGATCCTTATGGGATTTGGCCTGAATTTCGTGCAGGTGATCAGTCCCGTCAAAGCACTGCTATATTCCGCCGTGTTGAATGGCGTGGTGGCCGTGCCTCTTCTGATCATACTGATGTTGATATGTAACAACCGGGAAATCGTAAAAGGCAAGGTCAACGGGCGGGTCTCCAATGTCCTGGGATGGCTTACGGTGGCGATTATGGCAGCGTCGGTGATCCTGATGTTTTGGGCGATGTGGACCGGCCGCGGCCAAGCCTCCTGATCGCAGAGTCCGCATACAGCACGGCGGATCCCAGGCAAGAAGCGTTGGGCATTCCTGTGTCATTCGCCCGCCGCCGGCTTGGCGTCGGTGAGCAGGGCGTCCGCGGTGAGTTCCGCGAAGGAGCCCTGGGTGCCAGCGTAGTGGATCTTGCGCTCGCCATCGAGCACGTAAACGAGCGGCCAGGAGCCCACCCGGTATTCGCGGGAGAGTTTCTGCTCGGGATCTGATAGATTACGCCAGTTGACGGTGGTGTCCTTGGCTCCTTCCATGAAACGAAGTTTTTCGACGGGGTCGTAATTCACGCCGAGCACCACGAAGGGTTTGCCGTGGAACTTCCTCACCATGTCCGAAGTGAGCTGGATGACCCGTTCGGCTTCGGGCATGGTGCTGTTCCAGAAGAGAAGCATGACAACCTTGTCCTTGAAGTCGGAGAGTTTGACCGGGAGTCCGCCGGAGTCCGTGCCGATGAGGTCCGGCGCGACGCGGCCTTTGGTTAGAAAACGGATGATATAGAGCTCGTCCTCCGCCAGCTTGGCGACGGTGGTACCGCCGAGGTCCACGTCCCAACTCTGGATGATGGCCTTGGTCAGGTAGTTGAGGCGTTTCTTCATGAGCTCGGCGTCGTCACCGAGCGTCTTCATGATCATTGCCGCGGCGAGGGCGGCGACGCCCTGGATCTTCTTGTCGGGGTGGCTGGCCTGGATTTTCTCCAGCAGTGCCAGCGAGCGGGGGGCCTGAGTGGCGGCGAGCGCCATGCACATCGGGGTGAGCTTCGGGCTCTTGATGTGGCGCGTCTCCACGGCTTTACGGACAGCGTCGATTTCCTTGGCGAAGGTGGGGGTCGTTGATCCGTCGGGATTTTTGGTGATGAGTCCCGGAGTCGCACGAAGAAACCAGGCGGCGGGTTCGAGGGTCCATTCCTGGTCGAGCGAGGCGGCGATGACTTTCCACATCTCGCGGGCGGCGGCGGCGGCGTCCGGCCTGGCGGCCAGCGCCTTGGAGCGTGCCTCGGGTGTGGTGGCCACGCGGGTTTCCAGCGACCAGGTTTCCATGGAAAGATCCCAAGCTTTCTGAATCCGCTGCGCGTCGGCAGGCGCGGCGATGGATTTCGCGGCGAGCAGTAGGAAGAACAGGGCGGTGAGGCGGCTCATGCGGTTCATGGGGGGAGCATAATGGCCGGCGGCTTGCCGATGGAATCCGAAAAAAACCGCATGTCACATTCCGCGCGAGCAGAACGTCTCCGCCTCGTGCCGCGCCCATAGGTCGGCGGCAACCACGGCTTCGAGAGTGGATGAGGGCTGTAGTTCGTGGGCGTCCATAACGGCGGAAACGCAGGCCCATATGCCGGGGAAGGGGATTTTGCCTGTACGAAAGGCGTCCACGGCGATTTCGTTGGCGGCGTTGAAGACGGCGGGCAGCGTGCCACCTTCAAGTCCCGCACGACGCGCCAGACCCAGTGCCGGGAAGTCGGCATCGCGCGGCGCTTCGAATTCGAGCTTTGCGAGAGCTGGGAAATCCAGCGGTTTCAGCCCGCCCTTGACGCGCTCCGGCCAGGTGAGCGCGTATTGGATCGGGAAACACATGTCGGTCCGGCTGAGCTGTGCGAGCACCGAGCCGTCGGTGAACTCAACCATTGAGTGGACGATGCTCTGCGGGTGGACGACCACGTCGATGCGGTCCATGCCGATGCCGAAAAGCCAGCGGGCTTCGATCATTTCGAGGCCTTTGTTGAAAAGCGTGGCGGAGTCGATGGTGATCTTCGGCCCCATGTCCCAGGTCGGGTGTTTGAGCGCCTGTTCCGGTGTGACGCGGGCGAGTTCGTCCGCGGGCAGCTTGCGGAATGGTCCGCCGGATGCGGTTAGAATGAGACGGGAAACCTCGGCTTCACCGCCACGGTGACCGTCGAGGCACTGGAAGATCGCGTTGTGCTCGCTGTCCACGGGCAGGAGATTCACGCCCTTGCGTCGTGCCGCGCTGGTGATGACCTCGCCGGCCATGACGAGAATCTCCTTGGAAGCGATGGCCAGGTCCTTGCCTGCCTCGATGGCGGCGAGCGCCGGGTGCAGGCCCGCGGTGCCGACGATGGCGACGAGCACGACGTCCGCGCTTGTTAGAGAAGCGAGTTCCAGCAAACCCTCCGCGCCGGTGTGCACGTTCACGCCTTCCGGCAGCAGGGCGCGCAGGGCGCTTTCCTTCGCGGCGTCGTAAACGGCCACGTGGCGGACGCCGGTTTCACGGGCCTGGGCGGCGAGTTTTTCGATGTTGCCGTGGGCGGCCAGCGCGACGATCTCGATGCGGTCCGGCAGTTCGCGCGCGACCTTGAGGGCGGATGTGCCGATTGAACCGGTGGATCCTAACAGAACAACACGGCGTTTGCGCGGGGACGTCATGCGGCGGGAAGCAGGAACCATTTCAGATAGAAATACAGGGCGGGCGCGGTGAAGCAGACGCTGTCGATCAGATCGAGCGAACCGCCGATGCCGGGCAGCATGCGGCCGGAGTCCTTGGCACCGAGCGCGCGTTTGACCACGCTCTCCGCCAGATCGCCGATCACCGCGAGCACGGCTAACAGAAAGCCGAGCACGATGACGTGCACGCGGTCGCCGAAAAACGCGAGTTTCGCGGGAAACGCCGCATAAAGACCGCAGGCCGCGAGCTGCGCGAAGACCAGCGCGCCGGCGAAGCCTTCCCATGTCTTGCCGGGGCTGACGTGCGGGATCATCTTGTGGCGCCCGATAATCGAGCCGGTGATGTAGGCGCCCATGTCGGTGAACTTGGTGACCGCCAGCAGCCAGAGCAGCAGGAAGGCTCCCTGTTCGCCGACCACGCCTGGCACCGTGTTTCCGCCGGGAACCATGAAGGTCACCTGTGCCGTGAAGTTGAAGAGCAGCGCGATGTAAATGAAACCCAGAACGTTCGCCGCCACGGCGACGAGTGATTCCAGCCCGCGGATCGGGTGGCGGAGCTCCAGCGCGAACGAACCCGCCAGCGCGATGAAGACGGCCAGTCCGTCGAGCGCCGGTTGCGGCGCGGTTCCTCTAACAAAGCCGCCGTAGAGGCAGCCGCAGTATGCCAGCGCAAGCACGACGCCGAATCGCGGATGGCATCTCACCCCGGCGGCGCGCAGCATTTTGAAATATTCGATGGTGGCGATGATCGCCAGCACTCCGACGAGACCGAGGTAGGCCCATGCCCATCGGCTCACGAAAATGGAAGCCACCAGCGCCCACAGGCCGAGGGTGCTCGCCGTCCGCCGGACGAAGACAATCGCCTTGGATGGTGCGGGTGGCGTCGTGGGTTCGGCCATGGGATGGCGAATCCAAGACGGCCTGCGCGGGCGTGGCAACTCATTCCATCACATGCGGCGCAACCTTTTTCACCACGTCGGGTTCCATGTTGCCACGGGTCCTTTGAACGGACTCTGTTTCCACTAACCAAACCAACCATGAAAACCACCCTCCTGATGACCTTGGGGACGATCCTCGGTTCCAGCCTGATCGTCTGCGCGGAAGATGCCGCACCTCCCACACCTCCCGCTCACAAGCCGGATCGCCCGCACGGCCCGCTTCCTCCCGAACTCCTGAAAAAATACGACAAGGACGGCGACGGCAAACTCAGCGATGCCGAGAGGGAGCAGATGCACAAGGACCACATGGCCGAAATGCTCAAGAAATACGACACCGACGGTGACGGCAAACTCAGCGACGAGGAGAAAGCCAAGATGCCAAAGCCCGCATGGGGTGGCCCTGGTGGTCATCACGGTGGACCGGGCGGCCCTGGTCCTCACGGTGGCAAAGGTCCCGACGGAAAAGGTGGCCCTGGCGCTCCTCCTGACGGTGGCGCACCACCACCGCCGCCGCCACCAGCCGGTCAATAAGACCCGCTTGGTCTGATGAATTCACAAACCGTGGTCCGGGTTTCCGGGCTGCGGTTTTTGTTTGGAGGGAAGTCCGATCTATCAGGACTTTTTGGCAGCCGAGGGCTTGGCTTTCGCGGGCTTGGCTTTCTTACCGCCTTTATCAATCGGGACGTCATCCTGCTTCTCGATCACGGCTCCGTTGGTGCACTTGAGTTTGACCACGGTGGCAATGGGATTCATCGCCGAATCGGGAAGCTCGAAGCACCATTCGCCTTCCTTGCCCGACATCTTGAGCTGGGCTGTTTGTCCCAAGATGGATGCGGAGTCGGGCTTGGTCTTGAGGCCGCGCACCTTCAAGAGCCCTCCTTCCGGTTTGCTGAAAACGTGAAGATAGAGATCCGTTTCACCCGATGGACGGCCGCCGCGCGTGGTCGAACGTCCGTCCCACGAGACTTTCGGAAACATCGAGGCGCTGGTGCCGTGGATGGATTCACCGTTCACCTTCATCCATTCGCCGATGGCGGCCAGCCTCTCTAACGAAGCTTCGGGAATTTCGCCTTTGCCGGTAGGGCCTACGTTGAGCAGATAGTTGCCACCCTTACTGGCGATGTCGATCAGGTTGCGGACCAGCGTTTCGGTGGACTTCCACTTGGTGTCGCTGGTTTTGTATCCCCAGGTGCCGTTCATCGTCATGCAGGATTCCCATGAAACTCCCGGGCCGAATCCAGTGGCGGGAATTTGTTGCTCCGGTGTGCCGTAGTCGCCCTTGAACTTCGCATCGGTCGTGTGGCCTTCCATGCCCTTGCGGCCCTTGTCCACGCGGTTGTTGATGATGAGCTTGGGATCGAGCTCGCGCAGCCAGTTGTAGAGATCCTCGCCGCGCTCGTGGGTCCACGCGGGTTCCCATTCGCCATCGAACCAAAGGATGCCGGGGTGGTAGTCGGTCACGAGTTCCTTGAGCTGGCCCTTCAGGTACTCGTTGAAGAGATCCATGTCCGGTTTGCGATTCGCGGCATTGCCACGCCATGGCTGTTGGGTGCCCCAGTCCGGATGGGACCAGTCCATGATGGAGTGATAGACACAGAACTTCACACCGTGTTTGGCGCAGGCATCCGCGAGCGGCTTCAGCAGGTCCTTTTTGTAGGGAGTGGAGGCTACGTCCCAGTCGGTGAGTTTCGAGTCCCAGAGGCAGAAACCATCGTGGTGTTTTGAGGTGATGACGATGTACCGCATGCCGGCGTTTTTCGCGGCGAGCACCCAGGCCTCGGGGTTGTATTTGACGGGGTTGAACTTCGGCAAAAGCTCCTCGCGGTATTTCGCCGCAGGGATCTTGCCGCCGCTTTGCAGCCACTCGCCGGCACCGGGCACCGGCTTGCCTTTGAAATTGCCCGCCGCCTCGGAATAGACGCCCCAGTGGATAAACATGCCGAAGCGTGCTTCGTTGAACCATTTCATGCGTTCCGCCTTTTCGGCCTCGGTTTCAGCGCGGAGAGGTGAAAGCAGGAGGGGAATGGCAACAGTGGCGAGCAGGGCTTGGATTTTCATGGCGTTCCGGGTTGGGTTGGAAACTACAGGAATGGATACGCGGATTTCCAGCAGATCCTGCACATCGCGGTCCCATTGCACCCGGGACTTGCACCGCCGCCGCCCGCACTCTAAGCATCCGCCCACGATGACCCACGACCCGGACCAACATGCCTCGCTCGGCGCGATGTATTCCGATTATTTCCTCGATTACGCCTCCTACGTCATCCTCGAACGGGCCGTTCCCCACCTCTATGACGGCCTCAAGCCCGTGCAGCGCCGCATTCTCCACGCGATGGACGAGCTGGACGACGGCCGCTACAACAAAGTCGCCGGGATCGTCGGAAACACGATGAACTACCACCCGCACGGGGACATGTCCATCGGTGCCGCCATCGTCGGCCTCGGCCAGAAGGACCTGCTCATCGACACCCAGGGGAACTGGGGAAACACCCTTACCGGAGACGGCGCGGCCGCCCCTCGTTACATCGAGGCCCGCCTCACGAAATTCGCCGTCGAGGTCGTTTTCAATCCCAAGACCACCAACTGGCTGCCCAGCTACGACGGCCGTCGCAAGGAGCCGGACACGCTGCCGGTGAAATTTCCACTGCTGTTAGCCCAGGGCGTCGAGGGCATCGCCGTCGGCCTCGCGTGCAAGGTGCTGCCGCACAATTTCAACGAGCTCATCGAAGCCTCCATCGCCGTGCTGCGCAACGAGCCCTTCATCCTGCTGCCGGATTTTC
This sequence comes from Verrucomicrobiaceae bacterium, assembly GCA_947372405.1. Next base: position 1,807 of record CANBTO010000149.1, on the reverse strand, counting down.
CCACCGGCGGCATCATGGACGCCAGCGATTACCGCGACGGCCTGCGCGGCGGCAAGGTCCGCGTCCGCGCCCGCATCTCCACCGAGAAGAAGGGCATGCTGCGCATCACCGAGATTCCCTTCGGCACCACCACCGGCGCGCTCATGGAGTCCATCGTCGCCGCCGCGGACAAAGGGAAGATCAAGATCCAGAAGATCGAGGACAACACCGCCGCCAACGCGGACATTCTCGTCCACCTGCCCACAGGAGCCGATCCGGAAACCACCCGCGACGCGCTCTTCGCCTTCTCCGATTGCGAACTCACCATCTCGCCAAACGCCTGCGTCATCGTCGATGGCAAGCCGCAGTTTCTCGGTGTCTCGGACATCCTGCGCCGCACTACCCAGCAGACCAAGGCCCTGCTCCAGTTGGAGCTTGAGATCAAACTCGGCGAACTCGCCGAAAAGTGGCATTTCAGCTCGCTCGAAAAGATCTTCATCGAAAACCGCATCTATCGGGACATCGAGGAGTGCACCACCTGGGAAGCCGTGCTCAAGGCCATCGACGACGGCTTGAAGCCCTTCAAGAAACTCCTCAAGCGCGAGGTGACCGAGGACGATCTCGTCCGCCTCACCGAGATCAAGATCAAGCGCATCTCCAAGTTCGACTCCTTCAAGGCCGACGAGGAGATCAAGGGCCTCGAAAAGAACATCGAAGAGACCGACAAGAACCTCCGAAATCTAACGAAATTCACCATCAAGTGGTACGAGGAGCTTGGCCGCAAATACGGCAAGGCCCGAGAACGCAAAACCGAGATCGCCTCCTTCGACCGCGTGGACCGCATGCAGGTCGTGGCCGCCACCGAGACGCTCTATCTCGATTCGAAGAACGGTTTCGCCGGCTACGGCCTCAAGAAGGACGGCGAGCCTGTCGAAAAATGCTCCACCATCGACGACATCATTTCCTTCACCCAAGACGGCAAGATGCGCGTCATGAAAGTCGCGGAGAAAGTCTTCGTCGGCCAGCGCCCGCTGCGCGTCGCCATCTTCCGCAAGGACGAGGACCTCATCTACTCGATGATCTATCGGGACGGCCGGGACGGAGCCATCCTTGCGAAGCGCTTCACCGTCGGCGGCATCACGCGCGACAAGGAATACGATCTAACGAAAGGCACGCCCGGCAGCCGCGTGCTCTACTTCGCCGTCCACAAGACCAACGAGGAGTCCAGCGCCCAGATGTTGCTCGTCCACCTCAAGTCCGGCCTGCGCATGCGCAACCTCATCCGCCCGCTCCACTTCGCCGAGTTCGGCATCAAGAGCCGCTCCTCCGGCGGCAACCTCGTCACCAAACACGGCATCGAAAAAATCGTCCGCGCTCCCAAGGACTACGATCCGAACCTGGGGGCATAAGGAGAGGGAATGTTTGGAATCGTGAATTGCGTCTTTCCATGATCCCCTTAGCGATGGGATATTCCTCTCATGTCAATGAGAGCATGGCTTGTCCCGAATCTTCTCATCGTTCTGACTCAGATTTCGATCTGCGGGCACTCATGGGCTGATGATTCGTCATCGGACAGTCTCGACGAAGCCATCAAAAAGGCGGTCAAAGACATTCCAGCGAACTCGCTCAAGCTGCCTGACCTGCCCGAGATCGGCGTTCCTCCTGCTGTCGTTTCCGATGCCGGTCCCGAGTTCACCGAGGCATGGACGATCTACCGCAGCGTCACTGCTCCGAGGACACCGCCTCAAAACAACCCCGCGCCGGAGAAGGATGCGAAACCACTTGTCAACGCACATGAAGAACCTGAGAAATTCGTTGATCTCTTGAA
>CANBTO010000148.1 GCA_947372405.1 Verrucomicrobiaceae bacterium | reverse complement strand
CTGGTCCTCCGGTTTCCTCCCCACCGTCCACGACGGCGTCTCCTTCAACTCCGTCGGCGATCCCGTGCTCTACCTCTCCAATCCCAAAGGCATCACCCGCGAAACCCAGCGGCGCACCATCGACGCGGTGAATTTCCTCAACCACAAGCGCTTCGAATCCATCGGCGATCCCGAGATCAACTCGCGCGTCGCCGCCTTCGAGATGGCCTTCCGCATGCAGGACGTCGCCCCCGAAGTCACCGACATCTCGCTGGAACCCGAATACATCCGTAAAATGTACGGCACCGAGCCCGGCAAAGCCTCCTTCGCCAACAACTGCCTGCTCGCCCGCCGCCTCGTCGAGCGTGGCGTCCGCTTCGTCGAGCTCTTCCACGAGTCGTGGGACCAGCATGGCAACCTCTCTAAAGACCTCCAGAAAAACTGCAAGGACGTGGACCAGGCCTGCGCCGCGCTCTTGAAGGATCTCAAGCAGCGCGGATTGTTGGAGGAAACCCTCGTCATCTGGGGCGGCGAGTTCGGCCGCACGCCCATGGTCCAGGGCGGCAGCGACGGCCGTGACCACCACCCCAACGCCTTCACCATGTGGATGGCCGGCGGCGGCGTCAAAGGCGGCATCCAGCATGGCAAGACCGACGAACTCGGCTTCAACGCCGTCGAGGACAAGGTCCACGTCCACGACCTCCACGCCACTATCTTGCATCTGCTAGGCTTCGACCACACCAAGCTCACCTACCGTTCCCAAGGCCGCGACTTCCGCCTAACGGACGTGCATGGGAATGTCGTTCGCAACATCCTCGCCTGAGCCAAACTGTTGCTGGGACTTGCCGTCCCGGAATCCCGCATGACGCAAGCATTCATTCCGTCACAGGACGCTCTGGAATGACCTATGTCTGATGGCTATTGCCAATCCGCACCAGCGATCATAATTTTCGAGCATGACTAGAAATCCACTATCCATACGGACGATTATCATCCTCTTGACATTGTGCCTTGGAACAACACGCGCCGCCGAAAAGCCATTTGGTTTCAATATAACTTACCTGGAAGTCAAGGACGCCAAGGAAATCATAGGCAAATGGTCGTTATCTGGAGAATGGTCTGGTTATATGGGATTGGCTATTGAGTTCCAGGAACATGAATTCAGATATTGGTTCTATTCCGATATGAAAATGCCGAACGAACCCAAATACCCGATTGTTGGATCATGGGAGCTTGTCAAGGGGGTGGTTGTGCTCAAAGCGCCGGAAGGGGTTCACTTGTATTCGGACGAATGGATCATGACAAAATTCAAGGACTCGGCTGGATTGACGAACCCTGGTGATGTGAAAGTCCTGATCTGGCAAAAGTCCTCACCTGATACCAGGATGCTGACAAAAGTCCGGAGTTCTTCTCATGATTGGCCAATGCTCAATACCCCGGGACCTTTTCGAGAAGCCCGAAAAGCAGTGGATGGCAAGCCGCCAAAAGCGCCTCATTCACCACGCTGAATTTCCTCAATCCCGCGGCCACCACTAGTGAACGTCGGATCCATGACCACCCGTATTGGTGTTAGCAGCATTCGCGGCGGTTGTTATTTTTCATGACAGGGCGACACGTCAGAGTGGCACGGGATCAAACTCAGATCTGCAACGGAGCGCTGCCTTCAACCGACTGGAAAACCAGGTGACGCAGGACTCGCGAGTGAAGTCTGCGCTCCGTGACCGGATGGAAGCTTGCCGAAACACCCTCTAATCCCGTGCCATTCTGGACTGGCACACTGTCATGCTTCCGAAAAATGAAATCATCCGCCATGCCGGAGCAAACCAAAATTCCACGTGGCTTTGGCCAACCCATTGTAATGTTCGTCAAAAAAACCAGAGACATTTCCCTCCCCACGCGGAATTATCCAGATGCAAGCGCACACGCAACAGCCGCAAAAATACCCATCGCCATAAAACCAACCATCAGCACACCCATCGCCATCATCGTCATTTCACTTTCGGCCTCGGCAGCTCCGCAGCCGCCTATCGAGACATCCATTGCCGGGCGCAAGGCCAAGGGTGACAAAGAAGTCCTCAGCAAACCCAACGTCATCGTTCAGAGCAGCAAGCAAGCCTCCATCAAATTCGGCGAGTTCGAATACTCCATGACTCCCATGTTGCGCGCCGCTGTCCCAATTTGACTTCGGGCTTCCCGCACCGCCGCCCACGGCCTACACGCAAAAATAATTTTCGAGTTACATCATGATGAACACAGCCGCATCCATCCGTCTGGCAGTTGCCATTCTTATGCCAGCATCACTCTTCGCCGCAGACCGTATAAAAATCGAGGCGAAGATTCTTGGATCCGTAGTCACCAAGATACCACATGATATTGCGGAGTTTGCCAAGCTGAAGGGGGGCAATATCATGACTGATCGTTCGATGACAGTCGAGTTTTCGAACGAAGGAGAGTTGGCTAGAGTTTCGCAAAGTTCGCAGCCAGGCAACAGCAATCAGGAGGACCAATCTTTATCGACCGAAGTCGTTATTACCGTCAAGCCTGAGCGACAAGGTGAAGACATCGCCTTCAAAGGATGCTTGAAGATAACCGCGATTGTCGGTGGAGTGAAGATGGGGGACCAAACACAATCCGAGACCGTCACAAGAACCATCGGCTTTTCCGGGAAGCAGAAGAAGGGAGAGGAAGGTTGGTTTGATCTCATCAATCCCCCGAATCTGTTAACTCAGAAAAAAATCACGGTATGGATCCGCTTTGAACCACCAGACGCCGAACAAGAAAACGGTGGTGGACAACCAGCTGCTCGTTCCGAGTCGGAATGAAGCTTTTGATTTCAACCCTCAAACCTGTTGCGGTGTGGTGCTCAAAGTAGCCACTGCGTTTCACCAGACTTTCACGTGCGACTCCGGCGGACGCCACATGGATGCACCAGGTTTGATGCCGAAGGCTTCGTGGAACTCGGGAATGTTCGATAGTGGGACGTTGACGCGCCACTTGGGAGGGGCGTGCACGTCGCTGAGGAGCTTGGCGCGCAGATCTTCCGCCCGCTGTTGATAGGCCCAGGCGAAGGCGTAGCTGAGGAAGAAGCGCTGGATCGGGGTGAAGCCGCCGATGGATCTGCCGCTGCGGAATTGTTCGGTCTTCTTGAACGCGTCGAGCGCGAGCAGCAAGCCGCCATAGTCCGCCAGGTTTTCGCCGAGGCTGGCCTGGCCATTGATCGGCAAGCCGGGCAATGGCCGGATGGCGTTGAATTGCGCGACCATGACGGCGGCGCGTTCCTGGAAAAGTGCGGCATCTTTGGCCGTCCACCAATCCGCGAGGTTGCCGCTGGCGTCGAACATCCGGCCCTCGTCATCGAAGCCGTGGGTGATCTCGTGACCGATGGTGGAGGCGGCGGCGTAGCCATAGACGAGCGCGTCGTCCAGATCCTCGTCGCGCATGCCGGGCACGGTGAAAATCGCAGCGGGAAGGACGATCTCGTTGTTGGATGACTGATAGTAGGCGTTGTAGGTCTGCGGCGTCATTTCCCACTCGCTGCGGTCCACCGGCTTGCCGAATTTGGAGATCATGTCGTCAAACTGCCAGCGGGCCGCGTTCATCATGTTTCCGCACCAGGAATCCGTGCCCACGACCAGCGCGGAACAATCCTTCCATTTGTCGGGATAGCCGACCTTGACTGTTAGTTTGTCGAGCTTTTCGCGGGCCTTCGCCTTGGTGGCGTCGTTCATCCAGTCCAGCCGGTCGATACGCTCGCGGTAAGCTCCACGAATGACCTCCACCAGATCGCGGTAGCGCTGCTTCTGGCGCTCCGGAAAATATTCCTGCACGAAGACTTTGCCTGTGATCATGCCCATGGCCGTCTCCTGGGAATCCAGTGCGAGTTTCCAGCGGGGCCGTTGTTGTTTCTGTCCGGCCAGCACTTTCCCGGTGAATGCGAAATCCTCCTCCGCCCAAGCCTTGCTTAAAAACGGGGCGTAGATGGAGACAAGACGAAGGCGCAGGTAGTCCTTCAAAACGGCAACCGGTGTTTTCACTAACAGGCGGTTGAGGGCGGTGAAAAATTCCGGCTGGCCGACGATGACCATGTCAGGCCGCAACGACATCGCGGCGAGCCGGCGGTTCCAGTCGATCATCGGCGTGTGACGGGCCGTTAGATCGGCGGCGAGCATCTTGTGGTAGTTTTTCTCCGGATCGCGCAGGTCCTCGAGTTTGCGGGATGCCTTGGCCAGCGAGGTTTCGAACTCCATGACGTTTTCCGTCGCGTTGGCGGCGGCACGGGCGGAGCGTCCCAGCAGCTTCAACATGCGGGCGAGGTGCGCCACATACTCCTGGCGGACCCGCGCCGTTCCTTTCTCGCGATTGAAATAGAAATCGCGCTCGGGCAGTCCCAGGCCGGCCTGCGAAACATGGACCGACATGAGGTCGCTCTGTTTTTCATCCTGCGCGACGGAGACGCTGAAAAACGCTTCCACCGCCAGCGGCCGGAGGGCGAAGGAGACATCCAGCGCATCCATGGGCGTTTGGATGGAATCGATCAGCGCGAGTTCCTTCTGTAGCGGCGTGAGTCCTGCGGCATCCGCTTTGGTCTCGTCCATGGACGTTGTCCAGAAATCACTGATCCTGCGCAGGTCGCTGTTGGCAGGGGCAGCAGCTTTGACCGCATCCTCGCTGACCTTGCGCAGGTGCTCATAGAGTTCCTCCTTCACCAGATCGCCCATGCCCCAGCCCGCTTCGGACGACGGTATCGGATGGCGAAGCAGCCAGCTACCGTTGGCATAGGAGAAGAAGTCCTTCGCGGGATCGACCTTGCGATCCAGATTGGCTGATAGAAAGTCTTCCCGGGCGGATGGAGCGGGTGAGGCCTGATCGGATGCGGGAAGTGCCGAGCTAAGAATCCAACAGCCGAGAAGCAGGCGAACCGTGTTGGAAAAAGAGGAGTGCGGTGTCAGGAGCATCGTTCCGCAAGGAATAGGTCCTGATGGGCTGGAATGCAAGGCATGCAAATCCATCCGTCACCGCACGGTTCACGACCGCGTCCATCCGCCAAATCACGCGATCACGCGTGAGGAAATCGCACGTTTCGTGTGTTCCACGGTTTCCGCCGCTTCTTCATCCATTGAGGACAGGATGCCTGCTAGATCGGTCGCGATTTCTTTTCGCATGTGGGAGACAAGGTCCACACCCTTCGATGTGATGCGCACCATGATCTTCCGCCGGTCTTCCGAAGCATGGACGCGTTCCACGTAGCCCAACTTCTCGATGCGATCCACCAAGCCGGTTGCAGCGGCTGTCGAGTGACCCATCTTTTTCGCGATGTCCGTCATCGTCAGATATTCTTCACTGGAGAGATAGGTCAGCAGGAAAAACTGGGGATAAGACAGATTGCCTCGATTCAACTCTTTCGAGAGATTCAGGATGCAGCCGCGCTGTGTGAACAGGACGAAGTCTGCGAGACGGCCAGCATCGGCCTTGACCGAAGCACTCGGGGTGCTTGATAAGCTACTTTTCATGGGGGGATGTTTTGGGGGGAGTCCCTCCACGGGGGTGCGGAGGGGAAAGCAAATTGCTTGCTGACGTTCAGACCGTGTCACAATTCCGGACGCAGCGATATTACGTTATCGCGTGACAATGTGGATCGTGGCCCCGCCCTAATTGGAACCCGTGAAAATGGACAGCAAAGTTTCCGGTCGGATTGCTGACGACACCCTCGGTGCACACCGTCAATGATTATAAGTCGGGACTGGTGCCAATCATACCCAACATGACAATGAGCCATGACTTCTGTCTGCGCTCCAGATTGGCTGATAGAAAGTCTTGCCGGACGGCTGGAACGGTTGGCGAGGCGTGCGAAATACCAGAATGGGCATCCCTTTCCGGGCCGCCCGCGAGTTCTTCTCCCGGAACGAGCACGGACGATAAAAGGTCTTTCCGCTTTACTCCGCGTTGGCTGCTGGCGTTCCTTTGAATCCGTGTCCAAGTGAGGGATCATTCGCCTGTCATGAATGGAGTTTCATCATCGCCGTGGGACAAGGTTGCAGTCACGAGTCGTATGAAGCTCCTTTTCCCAGCGATCAGTTGCATGATGTTCCAGTCGGTCTTGGTGGGCGAGGTGGTTTCCTTGTCATGGGAGACGAAGCATGCCGCCGCGGTGCAGGCGCTTGGCGGGAGTGCGCAGCAGTTGCTGCCGGCGTTTCGGGTGGGGCTTACGACGCTTCCGGAATCGGCCGTCGTAAAATTGGCGCTGTCGCAGCCTGCTTTGCTCGGTCTCACACGCACTCAGTCGGCAGTACTGGCTCCACTCGTGGCGGAGAGATACGAGCTCATCGCGGCATCGCCGGAATTCTCGAAGGTCCCTTCGCTGCTGCCTTATTGTTATTCGAGCACACGGCCGACGAAGGGTGCTGCACTGATGCGCATCCCTGACAAAGCCACGAGCAAGTCTCCCGCCATTGTGTTTCTTCACGGCTATGGCGGCAGTTTCCTTTGGTATCTACATTGGTTGGCCGAGGCATTACCGGATCACATCATCATCGCTCCGGCTTATGGGATCAGCCCGGAGGATCCGTCTGTGGTTTATCTTGCCGAATCGGTGGCGGCGGCATCCAAGCGTCTGGGTTTTGAGCTGCAGAAACCCACACTCATCGGATTGTCCGCCGGGGCGTTCGGGGCCGGCCGGGCATTCGTCAAGGTGCCGGATCGTTACGCACGGCTCATCTGTCTGGCGGGTTACCCGACGGACGACGTGATTCGGAAATTCGGCCGCGCACAACGGGTTCATTGGATTGCTGGCGCCCGCGAGCCGTTTGTTAACACGGGGAAACTGCGATTATCGTTTCAGACGGTTCGGGCTTCATGTCCCGCCGCCACCATGACACTGATCCCGGATGCGGATCACTTCTTCATGCTGAGTCGTCCGGACGAGACAACGAAGGCTCTTAAAACAGCCATCCAACGCTGACCGGCAATAAGTCTTTTCGCTTTACTCGTCACCGACCGAAGGCGGTCCCTTGAATCCGTAACCAATGGCGAGATCATTCGCCGTTATGAAAGAAATGTGATGATCACTCGCTCTATCCGAAATACCTGCCTGCATGCCTTGTTGCTTGTCGCTCTCTGCGCATTGTCCGGCTTGTGGCCGACGCTGTCGGCGGCCGCTGCGCATGGGAAAACGATGATCCGTTTGGTTTGTCCGGTGCCGCTGGGCGAGCAGACCGAATGGATCCTGGCAGCCAAGGACGAGTCGGGTGCGTGGATTGAGCGCAAGAAGCTGGAACTCCGGCCGAGTTTCATTTCGGAATGAATGGAGGTGTCCCCAGGGGAAATCGGACTTTGTGTCCGCGAAGAGAATCATCTGGTTTCGAAATGCAGCTTCTCCGTGCCGGAGGGAACCGGTCGCGCACTGGTGATCGTCATGCCGGATGCGGACAAGGATCAATACACCACGCATGTGGTCGATGCCGGCAAGCAGGCGTTCGTGAAGGGAAAGACGCTTTTGATCAACTCCGGCAGCGTGGCGTGCAAGGTGAAGCTGGGCGGCATGGAGACCGAAGCAAAGCCCGGCGAGACGCTGGTGGAGGAGCCGGCAATCGATGCGAACGGAATGTATCAGATGGTGGTGATTCATCAGGACAAGAGCGGTAATGTCGTGACCTGCTTTGATCGCTTCATTGCCGCCAACACCGAGACCCGCGACTTCCTGTTCCTTATCCCCGACGCCAACATGGTGGTGCGGGCGGTTTCGATGTCGGATTTCGGGCCGTTTGAGTGAGAGAGTGGAGCCTGGATGACTCGCCCGTTAGTGGGTGGCGGTCTGTAACGGAAATTTTGAACCGCAAAGACGCAAAGGCCGCGAAGGGTCGCAAAGCCGGAATGATGGAATGGTTTGAGGTTTCGGAGGCAAGGGTTTTGGCGCAATCCGGATTTGCGAAAGCCCGACTACTGAATCTGAACTTGGCTGCGTTTTCGGTTCACCACACTTCTATTCCATCCCAGGTTTTCCTGACTCCGCACCGCGAGGAGCTTGCCAAGCACTATCACTCCTGCGAGCTTATCCAATGTTGTTCAACAAGAACCTTCTGATGCATGTGAGACAGGACTTTAGTGATACCGGTCTGGTGATGTGTCTATTGCTGCCACTGCTTGCATTTTCCTCGTTTGCCATCGCGCAACCGCTCGCCGTGAAAGAAGAGCGGCTTGGAGCCTGGCACTATCTTTACCCCTTGGAATTTTATTCAGGTGGAGATGCCAAGCACGGCCGACAGGTCAGCACACCAACCGTGCTGGCGTTTGGTGCGAAACAGGAGCGGGTCGCGATGTTGATGCCCGGTTCGGAGGTATTGGCCGAGTTCAAATCGGGAGAATTCCATGATCTGAAGTTACCGGAAGAGTGGGCACCGCTGTCTTTAGGAGTGGATCATGAAGGCAAGCTTCACTGCCTCGTCGAGCATGGGGAGAAATCCGCTCGTCATAATATGGATAGAGAGAAGAAGTGGGTGCTCGGCCTCGGGCCGGATGGCTGGGGGCCGCCCATCAAGATCCCTTATCCCGGTTGTGACCGGCTGGAGTTCGATGCGGACGGTCGCCTGTGGGCGCTTGGCACCGCTCCCACGGTGGGGTTTTTCTCCGGCGGAAAATGGACGACCTACACTTACAGCAATGATCGGAAGCTTGGGTTCCTGCCGCTGCGCCTCGCTCAACAAGGCGAGGGAGCAGTCGCATTGTTTGCCTATTTCCCGGGGCCGATGAAGAACATTGAGATTTCGCGACTCAAGGGCACATTGACTTTCGCTGATGGTCATTTCTCGCGGCAAGCCGATTCGGATACTGCGGCGGCCATCGCGGCAGAGCGCCTGCGTTATGCCGAGCCTTCGGGTGAAACTGACTTTGAGCGCGCTCATGGTTATGTTTGCCACGTCGAAGCACGCAACACCCGTTACTACGGACCCACGACCGTTCTACGCGCCGCAGGCCACGTGTTCGCGAATATGGGAACCGAGGGGTTGGCGTGGGCCGACAGTGCTGAACTGGCCACGGCCCCGCCACTTTCGACAGACGAATGGGACAAGGTGGATGATGTTTCCGTGCCGCCTACTGCCGCGCCCTCGGGAAACTTGTGGATGAGCCGCGGAGAGAAGTTGATCGAGATCGGGCAAGAGGGATCAAATACGATGCAAGGTGTCATACAGGCAAAGGGCGGTGGCACCATTGATTTCGATTCTCTTGGCCGACCATGGGTGTTGAAGTCCTCCGTGGTGGTCGCCGATCACGGAGTCCTGCGGATTTACCCGGATTTCCCCGCCGCGCTCCAAGCAGAGAGCGCGGCCTTCTCGCCAGGACGCATCTTGGCATATGCGATCAAGACACCTTCCGGGCTGATCGCATATGGCGACGGCGGTTTCGCTGAACTCACGATCATCGATGCGCAAGGCGCGCACGCGTTTGCCCCCTGGCAAATCGCCCACACTCCTGATGATCCCCATCCCGGACACGGCTACAATCGCATGAGCCATGCGGAGCTCTGGTATGATGCGGCGGGCAGGATCTTCACCAATGTTGACGACTTGGTTCAGGTCTATGACCCGAAACGCCGGATCTGGTCGTCCGTGAAACCCAGTGCGCGGCCCGCGTCCGCCCTCCCACCACTGCCGCCGGAAGCAAGAATGTTCGGCGGTCCGTTTTGGAGCGAAGCGGAGTTCCGCAATCATCGGCGCGTCGTTTTCCACGGCTTTCATTTCTTTCTGGCCAAGGAGGAAGGAGAGCAACAACTGGACACCGGCCTGAATCCACTCGCGCATTATCCATTCTGGAGCAGTTGGTATAGCAGTCCAGGCATGACGACACCTCGAATGGACCCTGCCGGGCATCTCTGGATCAGCG
>CANBTO010000147.1 GCA_947372405.1 Verrucomicrobiaceae bacterium | reverse complement strand
ACGGCCACATGCGTGGGGGGGATGACTCCGTCACGATCCGGCCCCACATTGAGCAGCATGTTACCTCCGCGACCGACGGTATCGACAAGGAATCCAACGACTTCCCGTGAAGTCATGAGTTTCTGCACCTTGTTGTAGCCCCAACTGCTCTTGTTGAGGTTGAGGCATTTCTCCCATGGCACATGGATGATGGGACCGTTCACGGCGGCACCTCCCTCCTGGACCTTGAAGTCGCCCTCCCATCCCGAGCGCGGACTGATCACCACCTTCGGCTGGTATTGGCGGACCATCGAGTTGAGCTTGACCGGTTCCCACAGCCACGCGGCGTCGGCATCCGTGCCGGTATGCGCAAGCCAGCTTCCGTCATACCACAGGACGTCGATCTTGCCATAGTTTCGCATCAACTCCTCGACCTGGCCGTAACATTGTTTTTTCAACAAGGCGGCGTTTTCAGGCAGTTCCTTCGGTTTAAAATAGCCGGGAAACCGCCAGTCCATCGGCGAATAATACAAGCCGACGCCAAGCCCCGCGCCACGGCAGGCTTTGACATATTCCGCCACGAAATCCCTCTTCGCGGCTTTCATGCCGCTGCAGTATCCCTGGTAGCTGGCCGGGCTGTTCCATAGCGCGAACCCATCGTGATGCCGGGCTGTTAGAACCATGTAGTTCATTCCGGCGTCCTTCGCGGCCTTCGCCCATGAACCGGCATCGAAGTGCTGCGGCACGAACTCATCGGCGAACTTGGCGTATTCCTCCGCGCTATAATGGTTCTTGAACATGGTCCATTCACCGGTGGCAGGAATCGCATAAAGCCCCCAATGGATGAACATGCCGAACTTCGCGTCCCGCCACCACTTCATGTCCGCGGGCGCGAGCTTCAGGCTGGCGTCCTTGATGTCCTTGCCCTCCTTGAAGACCATGGCGCTCTTCTTCATGGATTTCAGTTCATCGCCCTTCATGCCAGCGTTGTCATCCGCGTGACAGATGGCGGACAACGCGAGCAACAGTGTGGGTGCGAACCGCAGGCAGGGGATGCGGATGGGATATGGATGACGGATATGCTTCATGACGCGGGCTTTGGTTATCGATGTTGGCGATCCGGATGCGGATGGAAAGCCTGTCGTGATTCTAGCGGTCGGCTTGCGTATGTTGTGGCTCGCACCGGCTGAGTGAGGAAAGCGGCGGAAAGCGCCGGTGTCAGGCTCTCTTTAGGGTAGATTGGCCGGATCACTCCATATGCACGATGCCATGGCGCAGAGCGGTCACCACCGCAGCGGTGCGGTCCGCGACGCCGAGCTTGGAAAACAAACCCTTCAGGCGGAATTTCACAGTGTCTTCACTGACATCCAGGTCATCGGCGATCTCCTTGTTGCTGCGGCCCCTGAAGAGCAGTTCGAGCACCGCCAATTCCCGCTGGGTCAGTTCCGGCCGGCGCATGCGTTCCTTCAACCGTTGCTCCACCTGGGAGGGTAGGGCTTCATCCCCGGAATTCACGGCGCGGATAACGTCGAAGATCTCCTCTTTCGGCATGTCCTTGAGGAGATACGATTTGGCACCGGACTGGATCGCCCTGAATATGTCCTCATCCGCATCAAAGGTGGTGTTGACGATGATTTTCGCGTCAGGGTACTCGCTGCGGATGGCCAGAATGGCGTCCACTCCGCCCATACCGGGCAGCCGCAGGTCCATGAGGACGATGTCCGGTCGGTGACTATGGAACATTTCCAATCCAGCCGTGCCGTTGCCGGCTTCCGCGACCACGTGCATGTCCGCCTGGCTTGCAATGAGAGCGCACAGTCCCGCTCGCAACGCCGGGTGATCGTCAACTATCAGGATACGGATCGGAACGGGATTCATCGGAGCATGGGATTGCTTTTCAGAGCTTGCACGCACGGGCCCGCACGGGAAAGTCCAGAATCACCTCGGTGCCATGACCTGGCGAGCTCTCGATGTGAAGCAGGGCTCCCAGTTCGCTGGCACGCTCCCGCAATCCGACCAGTCCGAAATGGTGCCCGTCCGAGGGGTTGTGATGCAGGTCAAAGCCACAGCCGTCGTCCTTCACACGAATGGTCACCTCGTCAGTGGAGAATCCGACCGTGACCTCGATGCGTGTGGCGCCGGCGTGTCTGACCGCATTCGAGATGGCCTCCTGGCCGATGCGGAGTAGGTTGTTTTCAGTGACCGGCGGCAGACGGAATCGTTCACCGACGACCCGGAAACGACCGTCGATGTGGTCGATTTCAGTCAGTTGGTCGAGCACGCCGGCGAGAGCTCCGGGAAGGTCGCTGTTCTCCAATGCCTGTGAGCGCATGTTCCAGATGGAATTGCGGGCTTCGGTGAGCGATTGACGGGGCAGACCGCTGGCCTCGGCCAGGTGGATTGCCGCCTCGGATCCGGGTGGCAGTTGCTCCCTGACCAATTCCAGACGGACGGAAATCGCGCCCAGTCCTTGAGCCAGCGTGTCATGGATTTCACGGGCAATGCGGTTGCGCTCGGCAAGGATGGCGGCAAACTCAGCCTCCGCTTGCCTTCGTGCCGCAAGCGACTGCCGGAGACGGCGGCGCGTCATCCAGACGATGAAGCCGATGATGATCCCGAGCGCCGCCGTAGTGGCACCCAGCAATCGTGCCCTTCGCTCGGCATTCCACCACGGCGGTGAGCGCAGGATTTCCAGATCCGCAGGCGAGCGCAGGATGAGTTCGAAATTCTCGGGAACCAAGGTGCCGGGAGCCATCCCGGGACGAGGCTTTGAAACCTGGCAAATGCCGGTGACTCGAACCACGGAACCTGTTTCGAACTGCTGGCTCCAGCCCGAATGTTCGTCCATGGACAGGCGCGCGGAAAAATCACCGCTTTGATCCCTGAAAACAAGACGCACTCCAAGCGGCACCCGGATCTGCTCGATCAATGTCGCATCCAAACGGACCAATCCCGCGTCGTGATCGAGCGCTTCAGCGGTGGATCCAAGACGGACCGGCGGAGCGGAATCCTTTTGTGCAAGACGTTCCACCGTAGCGTCCTCAAGTTCGGGTGAATAGGCGCCTTGGACCGGGAACCCGGTGACCGCCACCCTCTCACCCGGAATAAACACCGGGCCCTCCCACTGGATCACATGGAGGCCGCGTCCATTCTCCTCCATCCAGAATCCTTCACCCGGTTGGCAATACGTCACCACTCCGCTGACCCGCACGCGGTGGCCATAGAACCCCTCGCTTGCGAAGGTCATCAAACGATCAACCCTGCGAACCGGCACTTCCGCAGGCTGCGGACGGACCAATCGCACAGGCTCCCCCGCAGGCACGACCAGCAACGGATTGATGATCTGACCGGTCCTGCTGAACTGATAGAAACAAATGCCCGCAAGCCGGACTTCGGCATCAACCGGCTGCCGGCCGGCCTCGGCATCGCGAAACAGGATCTTCAAACGCCCGCCACCCGTGGCGAGTTCGATGAACCATCCTTTGGCTGAATTCTCCGGATTGTCGGATCGCCGGACAATGCCGGACACCTCCACCCATTGGGAATCGAAATGCCCGGACACCAGTTGATCGAAGGTCACCGCTGCGGGCGGCGGAATCCCGCCGGAACCCAGAACCTTGATGGAATCCACAAACACATAAGGAGCAAAACCACCCATTTCCGCATGACCGGTCACGGCAACCTGATCGCCGCGCTTCAGTTCAACAGCCCCCTTTTGATACTTCATCTCGCAGTAAACCGCCGCCGTATCATCCGCGATCACGAAGGATGTTCCCCTGGGCAGCGGAGGCAGCAGCACGGTCCCTTGAAGCCGCAAGGCCCCCCTCGCATTCGCCGCAGCCTCACCCAGAGCGCGGACATCGGACGCACTCGTGATCCCGATCGGCGGATCTTCATTCGCACGGCACGGATGCGGAGCGGCTAACAGAAAGAGCCATAACGCCAGAGGCTTGGAATTCATGGGGCGAGCCGAAGCGGCATCAGTCTGCCCCATGTGAAGCGGATGTCCATTCCACAAGGCACCGACGGATCATCGGGCAGCCACCGGCACACCTTCGACCGAGAGAACGATGACGCGGAAATCCGAATCCGGAGGCCTGGCACCGACATCAATCGACCATTGGCTGCCCTCCGGAACGACCTTCAGCGGCTTGCCGGGAGCGGCCAGCCAATTGGCACCGAGGCACTTGTTCTTCAATGCGGGAAATCTCAGAGGAGCGCCCTCCGCAGGCCACTGGCTGATGATCAGATAGACCTTCCCTTCCCGCGCGGTGACATATCCCCAGTCGGGTTTTTCCTTGAACGGGCTCTGCGAAACTCCATGCACGGCCTCACTGTTGGCACGGGTCCATTTGCCGATCTTCGTCAGGTAATCCACCGCCATGGGATGGAACTTTCCTGTGGAGTCCGGCCCGACGTTGAGAAGATAATTTCCTCCCAGCGAAGCGACCTGCACCAGCGTCTCGATGTAATGCTCGGGTGTCTTGAGAATTTTCGCCTGATAATTGCGCGGATTGTACCCCCAGAACGCTCCCATGTTCCAGCAGTATTCCCATGTGATGGCCGGCGGAGTCCCGGGCATTTTGTTTTCGAACGATCGGAAATCCGAGCCGTCCACACCGAGACGGTTGTTGATCATCACATCCGGAAGGGCGTTCCGGATATAGGTTTCAACCTCCCGCCCGTCCGCAGCGGACCACTCGCCCATTTTCGCACCACTGCCGTCAAACCAAAGGATGTCCGGTTGATACCCGTCCACGATCTCCTTGATCTGGGCCTTGGCCAACGCGGCGATCTGGGCAGGGGTGGCATGCGGTTCCGGGCCCAGCGTGCGATAATCGAATCCAGCGGCGATCGCCTTCGCATCCTCAGCATCGAACCCTCTCGGAGACCCGCGGAACTCAAGCACCGAGTAATAGACACCGAACAACAGCCCGTGGCGTTTGCAGGCAGCCTTCAGCGCAGCGAGGGGATCAGGCCCCTTGTAGGCTCCGGAAGCCATGAGGTTGTATGAACTGGCCTTCGAGGGATAGATCGCGAATCCATCGTGATGTCTCGCGGTGATGACGATGTAGCCCATGCCCGCACTCTTCGCCAACCGGACCCATTCATCCGCATTGAAATCCGCCGGATTCCACGCTGCGGCGGTTCTTGCATATTCGGCATAGGAAATCCTCGCGTTTTCCTGAATCCACTCCGCACTCCAAAGTTCCTTGCCCTGATAAGTGCCGCCATAAACCGAATAGGCACCCCAGTGGAGGAACAATCCGAATTTCGCCTCGTGCCAGCGTCTCAACGCCTCCGCCTTTGATGCTTCATTGGAGGGAACCGGAACCCCCGCCTTCTCGTCCGCCCCATCGAGCGGTGATGGCAGGTTGCAAAGAACCGACCACGAAAGAATGGTGGATACGAATCGGAAATATCGGAAGGACAAGCTCATGGACGATGGTCGGTGTGTGGGAATTCGAAGAATCGACTTGGAGGTCACCCAACCACAGTAGCGAGGTCTTCCAGGATTGTTCCGCTCTCTTTCGGGTAAACTTCCCGTCCCTTTCAATTCTCCAAACTACCCGAAAGAGAGCCTGACCCGATTGGCACCGGATGCCACCATGGGGTGCTCGAAATCTTTCGAACCCGGAAAAAGCACAACCCAATGAAACCCTCCACCCTTCGCCAAAAACGTCTGTGTCCGTTCACGTTCCTCGCCTGCGCGGCACTCGCCAACTCCACCGCACTCGCGGGAAATCACACATGGGACGGCGGGGGGGCCGATGGCTCCTGGCTGACAGGTGCGAACTGGAATGACGATCCGGCAGGAACCCCTGCTTTCGGCACCGATTCCATCCAGACATTCAACACCAATGGCGCGGGGAACCTGACCACACTGATCGGCACCAGCCCGAACATCGGAACCCTTGCTTTCAATGCCGACGCGGACCATGACATCAGCATCCGTCTCGCCAGTCTGGTCAGCGGCGGTGTGGCCCGAGCCTTGGTTTTCGCGGTGACGAGCGGCAACGCGGCGATCAACGTGGACGCTGGCGCAACCGGCAATGTCACGCTGGGGGTAAGCGACGGATCGGTCAATCTATCCAACAATCTGCTGATCACGCACGACGGCAGTGGCGTTTTCACCATCGACCGCCCGATCAACATGACCTCGCCACTCACCGGCCTCGTTCTAACCAAGGCCGGATCGGGAACGCTGACGCTATCCGCGGTCAATACCTTCAACGGCGGTGTCATATTGAACGGAGGAACCCTCAACCTGGGTCTCAACTCTACCAACGCCACCGTCCTGGGTGCGGCGGCGTCACCGCTCACGATCAATGGCGGCACCATCGACAACACGACCGCCACGGCTCTCAATATCGGAGCACGCCCGCTCACTCTCAATGGTGATTTCGCTTTCAAAGGTTCGGCCGGAACACTCAACCTCGGCACTGGTGCGACTTCTCTCGGCACTGCGACCGGAACCAGCCGCAACATCACGGTCACGGCCGGCACGCTTACGATCGCCGGCATCATCGCCGATGGCACCACGGCCACAGGCATCACCAAAAGCGGCAGCGGCGTGCTGACTCTGAGCGGCAAGAGCACCTTCACCGGTCCCATTCTCGTCAAATCCGGCAGCCTGTCCACCGCCTCCACGGCAACCTTCGCCAGCAGTGGTCTAACGGTGGGCGGAGCCACAGCGACCGGCACTCCTGTCTTGGCGGGCGTGGGAAGCCTCAACATTCCAGTCACCATCGCAGCCGCCGCAGGAGGAGTGGTCGGAACCGATCAACCCGGCGGGTCTTCCGTAGGCACGCAAACCTTCACCAATACCCTCACTTTCGGGAGCGGGGCGATCTTCTCCTGGCAGGTGAATACCGGAGGCACGGCGGATCCCGGCGCCAATACCGCAAACCAAGGCACTTACGATAAAGTCGTGGCAAACGGTGCCGCAGGTTCAGTGACCGGTGGAGCGGCGGTATTCCGCATCGCAATTGGGGGAAGCGCGTTCACCGATGCGTTTTGGGACACTAACAAGACTTGGTCCGATGTTTTCTCGGGAGCAGGCACTCCCGCAGCGCTCGGGACGGTGTTTTCAGGCTTCGCCGGCACCGGAATCGACGCCAACGGCTATGTCACCGGACAAGGGCAATTCACCTTCGTGGGATCCACGCTCAAATGGACCGCTGGCGCCACTCCGCCCACTGCCTATGGCCTGTGGGCCACCGGACTTGCCAACCCGGCCTTTGATTTTGATTCCGATGGCGACGGGATTCAAAACGGTCTTGAATGGATTCTGGGCGGAAATGCAACCCATAATGACCTACCTTCCATCCTTCCGGCCGCGATTGGAAATCCTTCAACCGGTCTGACCCTGAACTTCACCCGTAAAGAGGACGCGATTGCTGAAACCACCCTGACCTTGGAATACGCAACCGATCTATCAGGTCCTTGGACTTCGGAAATCATCGATCAGGATGGCGGAAGTTTCGGGAACGGCGTCACGATCACGATCGATCAGGCACCCTCCCCGGATGCCGTCACCATCAACATCCCGGCATCACTTGCTCCCGGCGGAAAAATCTTCGCCCGCCTGAAAGCCGTCCACAACTGACCCGAGGATCGACCCGGTCCCAACTCACCGGGACTTGGAGTTGCATGACATCCTGAAAACATTCAGATGTCCTGCGACGTAGGACGCCGTTGTCTGACTCAAACCCAGCATTTCCCTTTTATTCCAGCTCCATCTGAACTCATCCCATGACCCGATTTCCATTGAATCTCGCCCTCGTCTGGTCCGCCCTTTGCCCGTTGCACGCGGAATCCTACTTCCTCGACAGCCAGGGGGGGAACGATTCCAACAGCGGAAAATCCGAAACCCAGGCGTGGAAGTCGCTATCCAAGGCGAACGCGAATCCGTTCAGCGCGGGCGACACCCTGAGCTTGAAACGCGGATCCCGGTTTGATGGCGGGCTCTCACTCACCCTGGCGGGCACGGCGGAAAAACCCATCACCATCACCGCATGCGGCAAAGGTTCGACTCCCGTCATCGATGCCAAGGGCTTCATCGCCGGAGTGCATCTGACCAACTCCCACCATGTCGTCGTGAGGGATCTGGAAATCACCGCAGACGGCGGCAAGACGCTGGATGGATCGAAACCCGGATTCCGTTACGGCGTGTATGTCCAGGCCGTCAAGGGATCGACTTCCCACGTGACCCTCGAAAACCTGACAATCCACAAGATCTATCCGGAAACCGCCACCAAGAGCGAAGGCAAAAACCCGACCACCTTCATCGGCACCGCGATCGCGATCGAAGGCGAGGCGGAGGAACCATCGAGCGACTTCATCATCCGCAATTGCGATCTATCAGAAACCGGATTCAAGGCTGTCAGCCTCTCGCAGCTCCGGCAGGCGCAGGTGCTCGACAACCGCATGCATGATACCGGCGGACCGGCGATCCAACCGGGACGGGTCGAGGACCTCGTCGTGCGCGGCAACACCGTCGAACGTTCCGGTTCCAGCCTCGATCCGCGCATGCACGCACGTGGCAGCGGCATCTGGCCATGGACCTGCAAGCGCGTGTTGATCGAGAAAAACACTTTCATGCACGCCCGTGGCAAAGGCGACTCCTGCGGCATCCACATCGACTACAACTGCAGCGACGTGGTCGTGCAATACAACCTGAGTGTGGACAACGAAGGGGGCTTCGCCGAAATCCTCGGCAAGAACCACAACTGCGCCTATCGCTATAACATCAGCGTCAACGACGGATCCCGGGTGAAGAAGGTGAACGGCGCGCAGCAGGAAGGCAAGATCCTGATGACCAGCGGATACGCCGGCAACAAACAGCCGAAGGCGGGGCCTTACGATTCCTATATCTATAACAACACCGTGTTCGTGAAGGAAAACTCACGCTCGTGCTTCTCGATCGCGCCTTCCACCGAAGGCCTGCTCGTCGCCAACAACATCTTCCACATCCTCGGTGAGACCGTCAACGTGCTGGACGACCAGGACCAGCGCAAGGACAAGCATGCGGCGGGAATCAAGCGCGCGCTCGTCTCCAACAATCTTTACAGCAGCGCCACGGTCCTGCCTCCGGGAATGCCGTTCCAGGATGTCGGATCGGTCACTGGCGACGCGGGTTTCACCAAGCCCGGAGGCTTGGATGCCAAGGACTACATTCCGCACAACGCCGCACTCATCAAGGACCGCGGCATCGAGATCCCGAAGCTGCCGGGTGATGAGCTCGGTCTGAAAATAGGCCTCAAGGTCACCGCGGACTTCTTCGGAAACCCGATCGTCGGCAAGCCGGACCTCGGGGCCGTCGAGATCCAGTAAACCCAATCTAACCAACCCATGATCGCCTGCCATCGAACCTCCACCCTGATCGCGGCGCTGGCCCTGTCCTGCGTCACCCTTGAAGCCAGACAACCCAACGTGCTGGTCATCCTGGCCGACGACCTCGGCTACGGCGATGTCGGTTGTTACGGCGCCACCCGGATCAAGACCCCCGCCATGGACGCGCTCGCCGCCGGTGGCCGGATCTTCACCGCCGCCTACGCCCCGGCCTCCACCTGCACTCCCAGCCGCTACTCGCTTCTCACCGGCGAATACCCGTGGCGGCAGACGGAAAAGAAGAACTCGATCCTCGATGGCGATGCGCCGCTCTGTCTCGAAGCCGGGCAATTCACCCTCGCCACGCTTTTCAAAAACGCGGGCTACAGCACCGGCATCATCGGCAAGTGGCACCTCGGGCTGGGAGATGGCAAAACCCGCATCGACTTCAATGGTGAGATCAAGCCCGGCCCGCTTGAGCTCGGTTTCGACTACTGCCAGATCATCCCGGCCACCGTGGACCGCGTCCCGAGCGTCTGGATTGAAAACCACCGCGTCCTCAACCTG
>CANBTO010000146.1 GCA_947372405.1 Verrucomicrobiaceae bacterium | reverse complement strand
GGCCTTGACCAGGTCATCAAGCTGCGCGGGCAACAACGCACGATGGATGTCGAATTCGCCGAAACCACGTGATTCCGGAGTTTGGAAATCAGCGATGATCAGATCAGTCAGGTTCGGCACGTCCGGCCGCTGCAGTTTTGAGAGCAAGGACCGCCGCTGCTGAGGATTGAGCGGTGCCTTCGTGCGGACCAATGATTCCAACGCGCTCTGTGACAGCCCACTCAACGAATTGTCATAGCCAAGCGCTTCGCGTTCATAGACGTCCCGGCTCACCCGTCTCGGTTCGAGCGTGGTCGGCAGGTTCGGCCTTTGGTCGCGGGCTTCCTGCTGGTGGTTATGGGTCACGTTGAGCTGGCGTTTCAGATACGCCAGCGTTTGCTGGGGGGTGGCATCGTAATCGAGCAAGGCCTGGCGGTTTTCGATGATGCGGCGGCGGTTGTATTCGTTAGGGAAGCGTTTCTGCCACTGGCCCATGAACTCCTTGAACTTGGCCTCGTTGCGCGTGCTCTGGTAATGCAGGCAATGGAAGAAATAATAATCCTCGCTGCCCGGCACCAGTTCACCGAGTGCCTTGTCGCGGTCCGCCGCCAGGGCGAATCGTTCGATGAAGCCGATTTCATTTTCCCCGCGCGCGGCGGGAGGGCTGACAACACCGGCAACCAGACTGGTTGCGGCAAGGATGGCGAAGGAATTCGGGCTGATTTTCATGGCGGGGATGGATTGGCTGGGGCTTGCGGAAACCGGCTGCTGCGGCCACAAAAACGGCGCAGCACCTTAAGAGGGGTCAATGGCCTCTCAAAGATACAGACACGCCGCCCCGGTTTTACTTGGAAATTGTGGAAAAAATCATCGGATCGCCGAAAAAAGGAGAGGGATGGCTGAATCGGCGCGTGTGTTCCCCGCGGATTCCCGGGATTGGCTTGAATATCCGTTTGCCAGCAACTCAGGGAAGTGGATCCTTGTCACCATGTTGAAGCTCATGAGCTACGGGATTCTTGCCGCAGGATTGTCAATCGCTTCCGCCACGGCGGAAGACAAACCCGCCGATTCCAGGCTGTTCGAACTTCGCACCTACCATGCGATGCCCGGTAAGCTCGACAATCTGCTCGCCCGTTTCCGGGATCACACGACCCGCCTGTTCGTGAAGCATGGGATGACCAACGTCGGCTACTGGGTCCCCGTCGAAAACAAGGATTGTGTTCTGATCTATCTGCTCGCCTATCCGGACCGGGCGGCGAGAGATGCCTCGTGGCAGGCGTTTGGGAGTGATCCGGAGTGGAAGAAAGTGGCGGCCGCTTCGGAAGAGGGCGGCAAACTGGTCAGCAAGGTCGATCAGTGGTTCCTGTCCGCCACTTCCTTCTCACCGGGCTTCGGTGAGTCCATGACGGATGGCGGGCACGTGTTTGAAATGAGGACCTACACCGCGACCAAGGGGAATCTAACATCCCTTCACAGGCGTTTCAGTGATCACACCCTCGGTCTTTTCCGCAAGCACGGCATGACCAGCCTCGGCTACTTCCAGCCGGTTGCGGGCCAGCCCGGAGCGGATGACACGCTGCTGTATTTTCTCGCTCACAAGGACGCTGCCTCCGCCACAGGATCATGGGCGGCGTTTCGCACGGATCCCGACTGGGTAGCCGCGAAGAAGGCGTCCGAGGATGCGGCAGGCGGACCACTCACCGTGCCGGATGGCGTGAAATCCGTGTTCCTCCGGCCGACGGATTTTTCCCCGGTAAGGTAGAACCGGTATCTGTGAAACCCCGGAGCCGCCGCCGCTCAGTGCAGTGGTTTCACCTTCAGGTTCCGGAACTCGATGCGGTAACCTTCCGCTTCCACGCCGAGATAGCCCTCCGGGCGTTCACAATCCTCAAACCGGCAGGTGACGGAGCCGTTGACCCAGAGCGTGAGCACTTTGCCTGAGGTGGTCACCTCCATCGTATTCCATTCGCCGGCGGGTTTCACGCGGGAGTCCCGCACCTGTTTGCTCAGACTGAATGGTGTGGTGGGGACGTCCGATTTCGAAGTCCTGCCAAACAGGAATCCGCCGCTGGCATCCCCGAACTGGGCCTGATGCCAGACCGCGCCGTCCTTGGAATTCCGAACGTAAGCGCCGCTGTTGTATTCCGTTTCGCCTTCGAGCCTGGGGTAGCGGAATTCGAAATGGAAAACGGCGTCACCGATTTTCCGGTCAAACAACAACATGTCATGTCCGCCGTCGCCGTCGCAGACAAGAAGCTTCTTGTCGCCCTCCACATGCCATTGTGCGCGGCCCAGTTGGCCGGTGGGCGGCACCGGCACGCGATACCAGCCTTTGAGGTCCGCCGGTGGAAGAATGTCCTCCCAGCCCTGCGGATCGCTTTCGAGCTGGCTTCTGGTTTCCGCCGCGCGTCCGAGGTCGGTTTCGCTGCCCTCCGCGTGAAGCGGCGCAACGAGAAAGGCAAAGGGGAACAGGAGTCGAAGAGCACGGAACATGAGGCGAGTCTGATGGAACCGCGGATTTTTGCAAGGACGCGCCAAGGCCCCGAGCGGCTCTGCCTGGTGACTAAGGAAAACCCAAATCCGTCACACGTGTCGGAATTCTGGCAGGCGAGCGGCAGAGCTGGACTCCGGCGATCCGATCACACGGAAGCTCGACGACTTCTTGGTAGTCTTGTGCCCGGATCAATTGATCGGCTTGGCCTCACGAGGCTGTTTTGCCCCGGCTTGCTACAGAGGATTGGAAAGTTGCTGAAGCTACTTGGACTCTTGCATGTCGCCCCTGATTGACGGCGGGTTTCATGGAGAACGGAGGGATTCTTCACCGGTTTGCACATGACGGCCATGCTTGGTGAGGCAGCGCCGCTCAGTGGAGAAGAGCCGGATACACGGGTTGGTTTGTGCCTGAGGCGCTTTGAGATTTGGGGCTGTTTTCGTCAGGATGCGGGAGTCGTTTGCATCCGATTTGGCGCGGCGTGCCGATTTTTTCAGTGCCCGTCCTTTCCTGTCAGCCGGTATTGGATATCTACATCATGCAAGACAGCAGCCATGTGAAATATTCCGGCCTGACTCGATGTTACCCAAAGCAGGTCTCCATGATCGGTTGCCTTTTGACGGGATATCCGTCTACCCGGCCTGAAGCGATTCCATGTCGATCACGAAGCGGTATTTCACATCGCTCTTCAACATCCGCTCATAGGCCTCGTTGATCCCATCCATGTGGATCATCTCGATATCGCAGGTGATGTTGTGTTCACCGCAGAAATCGAGCATCTCCTGGGTTTCCGCAATGCCGCCGATCAGCGAGCCTGACAGGCTTTTGCGTCCCATGATCAGACCGAACGAGGCGACTGGCAATGGCTTCTCCGGAGCACCCACCAGCGTGATGTTGCCATCCACGGTGAGCATGCCGAGATAGGCGTTGATGTCATGGTCGGCGGAAACGCAGTCCAGGATGAAATCGAAGGTGCCGGCGTGTTTGGCCATCTCATCGGCGTTGCGGGAGATCACGACCTTGTGGGCGCCGAGACGCAGCGCGTCCTCGCGTTTGGATTCCGAGGTGGTGAACACGACCACGTGCGCACCGAAGGCACGTGCGAATTTCACGCCCATGTGACCGAGACCGCCGAGTCCGACGATGCCGACCTTTTTGCCGGGGCCGACGTTCCAGTGACGCAGCGGCGAATAGGTGGTGATGCCCGCGCACAGCAAAGGAGCCACCGCTGCCAGATCGAGGTTCTGCGGGATGTTAAGGACAAAGTGTTCGTCCACCACGATGCCTTCGGAATAACCGCCGTAAGTGGGCAGGTTGAGGTGTTTGTCCATCGATCCGTAAGTCATGATCATGGTGGGTGAGAATTGTTCGAGGCCTTTCCTGCAATGCGGGCATGACAGGTCCGCATCCACCATGCAGCCGACGCCTGCGAGGTCGCCTTCCTTGAACCTTGTGACCGCGGAGCCGACTTTGGTCACTCGTCCGACGATTTCATGACCAGGCACGGCGGGATACTGGGTGAAACCCCATTCGTTGCGGGCGTAGTGGAGATCGGAGTGGCAGACGCCGCAGTAGAGGATCTTGATCTGGACATCACGATCGGTGGGATCGCGACGTGGAATGCTGGTGGATGCCAGAGGTGATGTGGCGCTGGTGGCGGAATAGGCTTTCGTTTGGTTCATAATAGGAGGTTTCGTTGGTGGTTGGTGTTAGGATCGGGATTGGTATTGCGCGTCGCTGACGTGTTCCAGCCACTCGACGACTTTTCCATCGCGCGATTCCTGGATGGCGATGTGGGTCATGGCGGTGGTCGGTGAGGCACCGTGCCAATGTTTCTCGCCCGGTGGAAACCAGACGACGTCACCGGGGTGGATTTCCTCGATGGGACCGCCCTCGCGTTGCGCAAGGCCACAGCCGGAGGTGACGATCAATGTCTGGCCAAGCGGATGCGTCTGCCATGCGGTGCGGGCGCCTGGTTCGAACGTGACGCTGGCTCCCGCGGTGCGGGCCGGTGCTTCCGGTTGGAACAAGGGATCAACGCGGACCGTGCCCGTGAACCAGTCTGCTGGACCATTGGCTGATGGTTGGGAGCCGTTTCGTTGAATGGTCATGGTATGGGTTCTGTTAGCGTGTGATTGTGAAGATTCAACGGCCTGTCATTTTTTCAAGTCTCTCTGGATAGCGGTCTCCGGTCACTGTGATTTCTGACGCGGCATCGTTGATTTCCTGCAAATCCTCCGCAGTGAGCTCAAATGAGGCCGCTCCGGTGTTCTCTCCCAGCCGGTGCAGTTTGGTGGTGCCTGGTATCGGCACGATCCATGGCTTTTGTGCAAGCAGCCAGGCAAGCGCGATCTGGGCGGGTGTCGCGCCCTTGCGTTTCGAGATACTGCCCAGCATGTGAACAAGCGCCTGGTTTGCCTTCATCGCCGCGGGAGTGAAGCGGGGCAGAGCGCTGCGGAAGTCGTCGCTGCCGAGCTTGGTGTTCCCGTCCATCGCTCCTGTTAGAAAACCCCGGCCGAGCGGGCTGTAGGGGACGAAGCCGATGCCGAGCTCCTCCAGCGTGGGAATGACTTCTTCCTCGGGCTTGCGGGTCCACAGCGAGTATTCGCTCTGCAGCGCGGTGACCGGCTGGACGGCGTGCGCCCGCCGGAGCGTTTGCACGCCCGCTTCGGACAGGCCGAAGTGCTTCACCTTTCCCTGTTGGATCAGTTCCTTCACCGCTCCCGCCACATCTTCGATCGGCACGTCGGGATCGACGCGGTGTTGATAGAACAAGTCGATGACGTCGGTCCTGAGACGGATGAGCGAAGCCTCGGCTACCATTTTGATATTCTCCGGCCGACTGTTGAGTCGCGGGCCGTCGCGGGGATCGGCGGTGGTGTCGAACCCGAACTTGGTGGCGATGACCACCTGCTTGCGAAACGGAGCGAGCGCCTCCCCGACGAGTTCCTCATTGATGAACGGGCCATAGATTTCCGCAGTGTCGAAAAACGTGACGCCGAGATCGACGGCGGCGTGCAGCACAGCGACCATTTCCCGGGTGTCCTTCGGTGGACCATAAACGGAGCTCATCCCCATACATCCCAGCCCGATGGCCGAGACTTCCAATCCGCTGTTTCCGAGTTTGCGTGTTTTCATCGTGAGTGCTCTCGTTGCCTGAACGATGGACGGAACCTAACGTAGGTCTGGCGATCTGTCGCGCAGTCGTTTGTCAGACTTGTGGCCCGAAACCGCAAACCGACGGAGCAGTGGGTTGAGGAAAAACGAGCCATTGCTCTTTGAACATGGCTGGAATCGCTGCTAGAGTCCCGCCATGACCGCTCCCGTCGTCCTCATCACCGGTGCCACGCGCGGCATTGGCTTCGCCGCCGCGAAACAACTCGCCGCCCGCGGTGCCATCGTCATCGTCGCCAGTCGCGAACTGGCACGTGCGGAAAAAGCCGCATGTGAAATCGGTGCCCGGGCCGAGGCGCTCCAGCTCGATATCACCGACGAATCCTCGCTGCGCTGCGCGGTCGCGGAGATCACCCGCCGCCACGGCTTGCTCGACGTGCTGGTGAACAACTCCGCTGTCCTGCTTGACCATTACGAGAGCCTTTCATCGCTGAAACACGAAACCCTGCGTGAAACCCTCGAAACCAATGTCATCGGCACCTTCCGCGTGACGCAGGCGATGCTTCCGTTGTTAGAAAAATCCTCCGCGCCGCGCATCATCAACCTCTCCAGCGGAGCGGGACAGCTTGACGGCGGGCCCCAGCCATGGGCACCCGCCTACTCGATCAGCAAGACCGCGATCAACATGCTCACCCAACAACTCACCGCCGCACTGCCCGACGTCATGGTCAACTCCATGTGCCCTGGTTGGTGCCGCACGGAAATGGGCGGAGAGGCGGCACCACTCAGCGCGGATGAGGGCGCGGACACGCTGGTCTGGCTGGCGTTCGATGCGCCTCACGAACTGCGCGGGGCATTCGTGAAGCAACGGAAGGTGATCCCGTGGTGATTCCAACGTGACTTGCTCTCGACCATCCGTTGCATTCAAGAATACTGTCAGTCTGGACTTCCCGATAGGTATCTGGAGGACAGATTGACAGCGCGCCCACCGATGCGTTTCCTGCAGGCATTCCCAGGGTGGATCATTCCGCCTGTGGTGAAAATTCCATTTCCCTCCGCCTATGTTTCCAATGAAAAACAAAGCCATCTCCTGCGGTCTGATCCTGTTGGCAGTTGCCATGTCCACTTTGAGCAGGGCGGGGGAGGTCGCCGACCCCACCGGCATCCTGAAGAAGCCGATCCCTGACAAGCTGGTGGTGCTCACCTTCGACGATGGTCCTGCCAGCCACTACAACGTGGTCGCGCCAATCCTGAAGCAACATGGTTTCGGAGGCTCCTTCTATGTTTGTGACTTCGATTCTTTCCGCACGCGCAAAGACTGGTATCTGACATGGCGACAGATGCGGCAGATGGCCGGAAACGGACTCGAGATCGGCAACCACACCAGCGGTCATGCTGGCGGCGCATCGATCCAGTATTTCCTCACCATGGAGGACGCCCTGATTGCGAATGGAGTTCCGAAACCGACCACCATCGCCTGGCCGGTCTATGCTTCGAATCCCAAGACCTACCCGGACCTTGAAGCAAACGGCTACATCTTCGGCCGCGGCGGCTACAAGCGTCCCTACCGCCCGACCGTGGACAACCCCTTCGACATCCCCGGCATGGAACCCAGAACCGTCGAGGACTTCGTCAAAACCGTTAGACAGGCGGCGGGCGGACGGATTGTCGTGCTGACTTACCACGGGATTCCTGACATCGAACACCCGCCGGTCACACTGGACCCTGCCATCTTCCGGGCACAGATGCAGTATCTCAAGGACAACCACTACAAGGTCATCGCCATGCGCGACCTGGCCGAGTACATCGATCCGGCCAAGGCCGCCAAACTGCCGCCGACTCCACGCGACTTCAAGCCAAGCGGCACGGAGCCGCTCGCCAGCGAGGAGAAGCCTGCTGTTAGACCCGAGTTGCCCGCAGCACCCGCGGTGAATGCTCCCGTGCTTGCCGCGAAGATCGAATCAAGACCCGAAGCGAAGATGGATCTGCCCGAGCTTGTCATTCCGGCGGACGGTGGGCCGATCATGCTGGATGGCGAACGGGCGTGCAATGTTCCCAAGGGGCCTCCCGTCGATCTGCGCAATGTCCTTTCCGGTCCCGGCAAGCTGGTCAAAACCGGAGAGGGCGAACTGCGTCTGGCGGATGTCCGGAACACCCACGGCGGTGCCGTGATCCATGGTGGCACTCTAACGGTTCGCGTGGCGAAGAACGCGCTCGGCAGCGGCCCCGTGACGCTGGAAGAAGCTGGCACGTTCCAGATCGCGAACATGAGCGGCACGAATCCGCTGATCCTGAACGGGGGGGCCTTCCATGCCGCCGACGGCTTCGGCAGTCGCTGGGATGCGGACATTCTGCTGAATGGCGATGTCCTCGTCAGCGCTTACAATTCCCTCGAGCTCAACACCAAAAACGGTGGTATCAGAGGTTCGGGCGGACTCACCATGGCAGGCAACCGCGGCCCTTGGGGACGATTCGACAACCAAGGGAGTCTGGTCCTCGGCGGCACGAACCGCTACACCGGCCCCACGATCGTGCAACTCGGCACACTTGTCATTGCCAAAGCCGCGGCGCTCTATGGTGCCGACACCGCCCGCTGGACGGCGGAAAACCTGCATGTCCACAAGTGCGCCACCTTGGTGCTCAAGTGCGGCGGTCCGGACGAATTCACCGGCGAATCCCTCGCGCTGCTGTTGAAGCGACTCACCGACACCCGTGGATCCAACGGACTGATGGGTGGTGCCATCCTGTCTCTCGACACCTCGAACGCGAAAGCTCCGCTCGTGCTGAACGCCGATCTCGCCGATGCCAAAGGGCCGGAGGGCGGCGGTTTCGACTTGAGGAAAACCGGTGACGGCACTCTGGTGCTGACCGGGAAAAGCACGTTCACTGGACGCACCCACATCGAGCGCGGAATGCTGAGCGTGAGTTCACTCAACAGCATCGGCCAGGGAAAGAAAGCCCAAAGCAGCCTCGGTTCACCATCCGGCTTTGAGGCGGGAGAGATCCTGTTAGGTCAAGGCGACGGCACCGTACCTAAAGGAGATGGGCCGTGTGGATTGATCTACACGGGCAGCGGTGAAACTTCAGACCGCATCATGAATCTGGCCGGGCGCGATTCCACCATCACCTTCGAACAAGCCGGCACCGGCCTGCTCAAACTGAACAGCCCATTGGTGATTTCCGGCTACGGTGCCGGTAAACAAATCATTCTCACAGGCGGCACCGCCGGCACCGGCGAACTCGCAGGAGGCCTTGCCAATCCCTACGACCGCGCCGGCAAGGCGAAGACCTCCCTTACCAAAACCGGCTCCGGCACCTGGACGCTTTCCGGCACCAACACTTACGGCGGCCCGACCGTCGTGAAGCAGGGAACGCTGCGCATCGCCAGCGCGAAGTGCCTGGGGAAAGAGGCGGATGTGCAGATCGTCCAAGGTGCGAAGCTGGTGTTGAACTTCAGCGGAGAAATTGCAGTGGCGAAGCTTGCCATCGAAGGCAAGTCTCAGCCAGCCGGGATTTATTCCGCCGCCAACTGTCCCGCATCCATCGCAGGAAAGGGTGTATTCATCGTGCGGTGAAACAGCGGGAGCTGATATCGTGGTGTCTGAATGGCCTTTCAGCCCACCAGTTCCATCAGAAGAGCCGAGGTCAAGAGGTCTAGCAATCCACTCACGACTTCCTGCCGCAGACCATGTTCCTCCGTTTGTTCCTGAAGGATAGGGTCGGGACGTCGAGGGTGACTCAATGCATTGCGAGGGGCCTCACCGATGTGAAAGCACGAGGAAATGATCCGCTGCCTTGGTCGCAGTATTGAATGCCTTGGAGAGATGGTTTATTTTCCAATCATCGTCATGAATCCGACACCCGATCACATCTTACAAACCGGCATGGCCTTCTGGGCCTCAAAGACTCTTCTCAGTGCTGTGGAAATGGAAATTTTCACCGATCTGGCAAAACACCCGGCGGACCTCGCCACACTTCAGGGCAGGCTCGGCCTCCACCCGCGCGCTGCTGCGGACTTTCTCGACGCGCTGGTCGCGCTCGGTTTCCTGCAACGCGAGGACGGGATCTATCAAAACACGAAAGAGACGGATCTGTTTCTCGACAAGGCCAAGCCGTCATACGTCGGCGGCATTCTGGAAATGTGCAATCACCGGCTCTATGGATTCTGGGGCCATCTCACCGCCGCCGTCCGCACCGGTGAATCTCAGAACGAATCGAAAGGCGGACAGGATCCCTTCACCGCCATTTATGCCGATCCCGCCCGGCTGCGCGAATTCCTCCGCGCCATGTCCGGTGTCAGTCGGGGCGCGAACATGTCCATCGGCCGCCAGTTTCCATGGTCGGGCTACTACACGTTCGCGGACATCGGCACGGCCCAGGGCGA
>CANBTO010000145.1 GCA_947372405.1 Verrucomicrobiaceae bacterium | reverse complement strand
GCAGCAGCGGCGGTCCTTGCTCTCGAAACTGCAGCGGCCGGACGTGCCGAATCTGACCGATCTGATCATCGCCGATTTCAAAACTCCGGAATCGCGTGGTTTCGGCGAGTTCGACATCCATCGTGCGTTGTTGCCCGCGCAGCTTGATGACCTGGTCAAGGCCGTCCCGGCGCTTGCGACCTACGACGCGTTCGTCCAGACGCGTCTGCGCAAGCTCGCACCGTCGCCGGACGTGGATGTGGCGTTCGACCCGGCCGAGCGGGAGGCGTGGCTGGATCGCTTGTGGAACTATGTCAAATCCCTGCCGCCCGCCTTCAACAGCATCAAGGCGCAGATTCTCTATCAGCGGCTCGACCATGACCGCATGAAGGGCGTCTATGATCAGGCACGCTTTCTCGAATACCTGAAACTGCCGCGCGGATTTGGTTATGTGAACCCGAAGTGGTTGGAAAAGCTGGCAGTGGCGCAGGAACCGCAGTGCGATCTGAATGCGGACATCAGCATGGCGCTGCTGGTCTACCGGCCGATCGGCAACGACGAACCATTGGTGCGCGAGTATTTCCTCGCCTTGTTCGATCAGGAAGCCAAGGCCAATGCAGCGGGCCTCGGGGAGAAAATGATGGCACCCTACACCGACTATGTGCGGGATTCCTGGCTGCGTCCGGTTCTAGCGGAAGCACTCATCGTGGGTGGACACGGCGATGCGGAGCACTGGGCGTCGCTGCTCAATCCGACCGCCTTCCAACAACTCAAGGAGCGCGTCGACATCGAGTTTCCGGCAACCAACCCGCCGCTTGTCCAGCCGGGTGAAACGGCGCAGTTTGACGTGATCGTAAAGAACACGCCGAAGCTGATCGTGAAGATCTACGAACTCAACGCGTTGAATTTCTTCCTGACGCAGAAGCGCCAGCTCAACACCGACCTCAACCTCGACGGCCTGGTGCCTAACAGCGAGCAAACCCATGACTTCGACACGGGACCGTTCAAACGCACCCGCCAGACGTTCAAGTTTCCGGAACTGAAGGGCAAACGCGGCGCGTGGATCATCGAGTTCATCGGTACCGGCCGCAGCAGCCGCGCGTTGTTGCGCGTCGGCCAGTGGCAGGTGATCCAACAGACCGGCCCATCCGGCGACCTGCTCACGGTGCTCGACGAAAAATCCCAACCGGTCAAGGAGGCGGTGGTGTGGCTAGACGGGCGCAAGCTAACACGAGATCCGAAACTGGAACGCATCGTGGTGCCGTTTACGAACCAACCGGGCACGCGGCCATTGGTCATCAGTGATCCGGCGGGCACCTTCGCCACGCTCACCCGCTTCGAGCACCACGCGGAACAATACCAACTCGACGCGCAGTTCCACATCGAGCGCGAACAATTGCTGGCCCGCCAGGACGCCACCCTTGCGGTGCGCACTTCGTTGATGCTCGGGGAAGCGCAGCTCGATCCGGCATTGCTTATCGAACCGAAACTGACCGTCACCTCGACCACCCTCGACGGCATCGCCACCACCCGCGAGGAGAAGAATCTCAAGCTCAGCGCGGGCAGCGTGCTGACCCACACCATCAGCGTGCCCGAGCGTCTGGCGCAACTGACCGTCACCCTGACAGGAAAAGTCGAAGTCCTCAGCGCCGGTGGCGAAAAGCGCGACCTCGCAGCCTCACACACCTGGACGCTCAACGGCATCGACAAAACGGACGCGACGAACGACGGGCATCTGTCGAAATTTGAAGGAAATCATGTCTATGAACTGTTAGGAAAGAATGGCGAACCGGTCGCCGACCAACAGATCGTCTTCAACGTGTGCCATCGCGGCTTCGATCGCCCGCAGACGGTGCCGCTGAAGACGGATGAAAAGGGCCGCATCGCGTTGGGAGCGTTGCCCGGAATCACCGTGGTGCAGGCGAATTGCCCGAACGGCCGCGAGTCGCGCTGGGAACTCGAAGACACCGAGCGCACATGGACGTCGGAAATCCACGCGGCGGCCGGTGAGACGGTGCGGGTGCCACGGGCGGGAGGAAACTTCGCGGTTGGCGCGCAGGCGGATGTCGAGTCTCCGCAGGCCGGGCTGTCCCTGCTCGAAATCAAGGCTGGCACCTTCACCGCGGATCACGCGGCGAAGCTCGCGTTCAAGGAGGGTTTCATCGAAATCACCGGCCTGACACCCGGCGACTACTCGCTGCGGATGCGCGGTGACGAGCGCGACTTCACGATCAAGGTCACGGAAGGCAAGCAGGCCGGCGGTTGGTTGTTAGGGAAACACCGCAACCTGGAACTCAAGGACTCCGCGCCATTGCAAATCACCGGTGTGACGACGGACAAGGACGTGCTGACGGTGAAGCTGGCGAATGCCGGCGTGTTCACACGGGTGCACATCGCGGCGTCGCGCTTCGAGCCCGGGCAGGGAATCTTTGCCGGGCTGGCCGGCTTCACGCGCTTCGGCGTGGCGGATGGCATACCGGCGAAGAACCCGAACCTGTTCGCCGCCGGCCGGCAGATCGGCGATGAGTATCGATATATTCTGGAGCGCAAGTATGGGAAACCCTATCCGGGCAACATGCTGACCCGGCCTGGTTTGTTGCTCAACCCGTGGGAGGTGCGTGACACCGGCCTCGATGAACTGTCCCAAGCGGCGATGCAGATGGCTGGCGCTACGGCGGGCGGCCGCGGCGAAGGAGGCGGTGCCGCAAAAGCGGAACGGTCACCGAAGATGGATGGCGGCCCAGGTGGTGCGGCCGCGGAAACGAACCTCGACTTCCTCGCCGCAGCCGAACCGGTGCTCTACAATCTCATGCCGGACAAGGACGGCGTGGTGCGCGTGGACCGCAAGGCGCTGGGCGACCGCCAGCACGTGCAGGTGTATGCCGAGGACCTGGTGAACGCCGCGTGGCAATCGTTCGCCCTGGCCGAGGTGCCGACGAAATTCGCCGACCAGCGGCTCGCCAGAAACCTTGACCCGGTCAAGCCATTCACCCAGCGCAAGGAGGTCACCGTGCTCGAAAAGGGCAAAACGCTGACCCTGGCGGACATTCTAACAAGCGAAATGGAGCGCTACGACACGCTCGGCAGCGTGCACGCCCTGTTCACCACGCTCAGTGGCAATCCCGATCTGGCGAAGTTCGCCTGGGTGTTGCAATGGCCGAAGCTCAAGGACGACGAGAAACTCGCCAAGTATTCCGAGTTCGCCTGCCACGAGTTGAATTTTTTCCTTGCCCGCAAGGACCCGGAGTTCTTCGGCAAGGTCGTCAAGCCGACGTTGTCGAACAAGAAGGACAAGACCTTCATGGACGACTGGTTGTTAGAAAACGATCTCGCCGGATACACCCAACCGACCACATACGCCAGGCTCAACGTGGTCGAGCGAGCGTTGTTGGGACAACGGATCAAGGGTGAGGGCGGAAACGTGGCGCGCAGTTTGCGGGAGTTATGGGAAATGATCCCGCCGAATCCCGAGTGGCAGGACCGTTTGTTCGAGACCGCCTTGCGGGGACGAGCGCTCGATACGGCTGAGACCAAACCTGGCTGGGAAGGCGACTTGAAGCGGATGAGAAACAAGGAAAACGCCCGCGCGACCAACGAAATGCGCGACATGGCCGGAGGCCAGGGAGGAGCGGCAGCACCGCAGGAATCCGTGGCAGCGGGATTCGCCGCAGCTCCGGCCACCCTGGCCGCACCAGCGAATGCCCCGGCGCGGAAGGCACTCGCGAAAAAGATGAAGGAAGGTCTGTCAAAGGATGCGGATGACGAGGCAATGCTTGCGGACATGCCGACGGATGGCCCGCGCTTCGCGGAAGAACTCGAGGCTGGCGACAAGATGCTGCTCAAAGGGGCGGCGCAGGACGCGAAATCCCGGCAGCTTGCACTGCGCGGCGCTGGCAAGCTCGCGCTCCAGGGTGACAACGGTTATTTCGGCCGGGACACCGCGGAGGCGGCTCGCGCCCAGACGCGGGTGTATTACCGTCAGTTGGGGCCGACCAAGGAATGGGCGGAGAACAACTACTGGCACCTGCGTATCACCCAGCAGGACGGCAACCTGATTCCGGTGAGCGCATTCTGGCGCGACTACGCGAAGTGGGTGGCCGACGGCGCGCAAGGTGCCTTTGTTTCCCCGAACGTCGCCGAGGCCAGCCACAGCTTCGCCGAGATGATGCTCGCGCTGGCGGTGCTCGATCTGCCATTCGATGCAGCCAAACATGACGGCAAGGCGGACGCAGGACAGTTCACCCTGACAGCCGGCGGTCCGGTGATCGTCTATCATAAGGAAATCAAGCCGGCCACGCCGTTGGCTGCGAACGCCCAGCAAGGGCAACTGCTTGTTTCTCAAAGCTTCTTCCGCGCGGGCGACCGCTACCGGATGGAGGGCAACGAGAAGTTCGAGAAATATGTGACCGACGAATTCCTGACAGGCACGGTTTACGGCGCGAACGTGGTGGTCACCAACCCGACGAGCGCCCCGGCGAAGGCGGAAGTGCTGTTGCAAATCCCACAAGGCGCGTTGCCGGTGCAGGGCAGCAAGGCGACCGACTCGAAGTCGGTGCGGCTTGAGCCATACACCACCAAGACCTTCGAATACTACTTCTATTTCCCCGCCACCGGCGCGAGGAAGTTCCCGCATTTCCCGGTGAACGTCGCGGTCAACGGGGTGGTTGCCGGCGCGGCGAAACCATTCGAGTTCAACGTCGTGGCCAAACTCACACAGGTGGACAAGGCGTCGTGGGACTATATCTCGCAATATGGCAGTGAGACCGATGTCTTCACCTTCCTCGAACAAAACAACCTCGCCGCGATCGCATTCCCGCGGGTCGCATGGCGTTGCCATGATGCGGCGTTTTACCGGAAACTCACCGCCTTCCTGGGCGCGCATCACGTCTGGGACGAGACGATCTACAGTTACGCGCTTCTCCACAACGACCGCGACACCCTGCGCGAGTGGATCCTCCACAGGGACGACTTCGTGGCTCGCTGCGGGCCGTTTCTCGCGTGCTCGCTGGTGGTGATCGATCCGATCGAACGCCGCGCCTACGAACACCTCGAATACAGCCCGCTGGTCAACCAGCGCGCGCACAAGCTGGGTAACGAGGCGCGCATCGCGAATCCCGCCGTGCTCGCGCAATATCAGGCGTTCCTGGGAATTCTCGCCCACAAGCCGACGCTCGATGCGATCGACCACATGAGCGTGACTTATTACCTGTTCCTGCAGGACCGCGTCGAGGAAGCGCTCGCGCGATTCCACAGCGTCGATCCCAAGGCCTTGCCGACGCGCCTGCAGCACGACTACTTCCGCTGCTACGCCGGGTTTTATGAAAGCAACCTTGCCGAGGCACGGGGCATCGCGTCGCAATACAGCGACTACCCGGTCACGCGCTGGCGCTTGTTGTTCGCCGACGTGACGAGCCAGCTTGACGAGATCGACGGCAAACCGTCGAAGGTCGAGAAGGGCGACAAGCCGGACCGCGAGAAGCAGCAGACGGAACTCGCGC
Organism: Verrucomicrobiaceae bacterium; assembly: GCA_947372405.1. Next base: position 4,580 of record CANBTO010000145.1, on the reverse strand, counting down.
TCAGCGAACCGAGCTTCGATTTCAAGGTCGAGAACCGGACGATCGCGCTGAACTACCGGAATCTAACCGAAGTCGCGGTCCAATACTACCTGATGGATCCCGAGTTTTCGTTCAGCAGCAATCCGTTCGTGAGCGAGGACGCCAGCCGGTTCAGCATCGTCAAGCCTAACAAGACGACCGTCCAGTCGCTGCCCAAGGGCAAGGACACGCTCGACGTTGCGCTGCCTGCCGAGTTTGCCCGCGCCAATGTGCTGGTGGAAATCGTCGCCGCCGGCCAGCACAAGGCGCAGCCGTATCATGCCAACACGCTCAAGCTCACCCTCACGGAAAACTACGGCCGCCTCGAAGCGCGCGACAGCACCAACGACCGCGCCGTCAGCAAGGCATACGTCAAGGTGTATGCGCGGCTCAAGAATGGCACCGTGCGTTTCTTCAAGGACGGCTACACCGACCTGCGCGGGCGCTTTGACTACGCCAGCCTCAACGGCGGCGCACCGGGCCAGCCGCTGCCTCTCTCGAAGCAGATATCAGGTCGCGAGGCTCCACCGAAAAACAGCCTCGACTACCAGATGCTCAAGCCTGCGGAACTGCCGGATATCGACAAGTTCTCGATCCTGGTCCTGAGCGATACCAACGGAGCCATCACGCGCGAAGTCTCGCCGCCGAGCGAATAGTTCGACCCGCGGGTCATCAGGGCCACCGTGCCTCACGGCGAAAAGCTTGCAATGAAGAATTCCAAACCGGGAAAGAAGCCCAGGACAATAGATGGATGGTGGAGCTAGAAAATAGAATCGAGTAGCCGAACCAAAACGAGATGGCTACCGCCCTCCGCGTTGCCGGATGGTTTCGAGATAGCTGCCCGAAGTGGCCGATTAGAGGATGCTGTCGATCATCGTGTCCACTTCCGGCATCCGACCGCGTATGGTCCGAGCCTCTTCGGAAAATCCGCCTGGATCGTCACCACTGTCAGAATGGAGAACCTTTGTTTCCTGATCCTGTCGTTGTTTCTCTTTCATGAGATCATATCATCTTTTAAAATCAAAGCGACATATCGGCCGGGTGAACCGAGGAGTTAGCGGCTAGGGGTCAGGGACTGGCGTAGAGGCAAGAGTGTCACTTCTTCGCTGGCCCGGCCCCTGGCCCTTGATCCCTCATTTTTCATTGAGTCGTATGATTTGTTGGAGATGGCATGACTCATAAGTTTGTTAGTTTTCTGTGTTCAGTTTTCAGGGAAGAGGTGGAGATCCGGCGTCGTCGTTGACTATGCCGGGACAAGATGCGCGAAGGTCGGCTCTTCCGGATTGGAGGAGCCGACCTTCACGCGGAGTCAGGGAGATGTTTGGTGTCAGGTGGGGAAGCGGCTACGGGCGTGGTGAGATAGGCGGGTCGCAGGTGGTGTAGTGGTAGATCGTTGGAGACATGGGACAATGGTTGGAAACGAAATGGCCCGGCGTGGTGCCGGGCCTTCAGATTGGTTAGGTTTTGGGTGGAGGGCATTCAGGCCGCGTCAGGATCGCGGCTGGCGCGGTAGGGAAACACGTTCTCGCAGACGTTGGAAACGATGGCAAGAGATGGAACGTCCACCAGCGAGTCGCGAAGCAATTCGCCGGCGAGGCGGGTCATGGGCATCCGGCGTCGTTGTCCCTCGCGGTAAAACGCGCGGACCACGTCGTCGGAGAATTTCGGGGAATAGAGTTATCGGGACATGATGATGGATGATTTGGGGAAGCGTGGAGTGCTTCCGTTCAAACTCATATAACCCGGAATCGGGGTCCATTTCATGACGAGCGACCGATGAATTTACAACCGGCTTGCGCTTTCCTTGGCTCCACGATTCTCGACCTCGGCAGTCTCACCGAACGCTTCCAAACCCGCTTCCAATCGGTCCGCTTCCAGCCACCGGAAAACGAGGTTCTCGCGGCATTCCTCGCGAGGCGGTGGGCTGTCCTGACCGTGTGTTTGCAGGAGGACATCTAACAATGAGTTTCACGGATTGATTTTCTTCATTGCTGGTGAATTCACAATCATCGGTTTCGGCATCGGAAGTCATGGCGATCGAGCCCCCCCTGATGCCGATGTCGATTCTTGCACCTGCTGATGAAGCAAGGAAATGTATCATGCCCCTATTTCCCCGCCCTCCGGTCCGGCCACCGGCCGTTTCAGGGACGACCGGACATAAGACCATTCCCATCATTCCGATTGCACAGGGCGCGGGTTCATCTCATGTTTCATCAGATCAAAAATGAAAACCGAATGGACCAGACGAAGCTTTCTCTCGACCACAGCTCAAAGCGTGCTGCTAGGTGCGGGCTCCGTGGGTGGGTTGTCACGCTTGCCGTTGGTTTCCGCTGCGGAGGCGAAACTCAATCCGTCGATGGTCAGTTTCCTGCCGGAAATCGAGCCACTGGTGCGACTGCTGGAGGACACGCCGCGCGAGCGCCTGCTGGAGGAAGTCGGGGCGAGGATTCATGCCGGCACCACCCATCGCGAAATCGTCACCGCCTTGCTGCTCGCGGGCATTCGTAATATCCAACCACGGCCGGTCGGCTTTAAATTCCACGCAGTGCTGGTAGTGAACTCGGCCCACCTCGCCAGCCTCAATTCGCCGGACTGCGACCGCTGGCTACCGGTGTTCTGGGCGCTCGACCAGTTCAAGGAATCACAGGCGCAGGACATCAAGGATGGCGACTGGACCATGGAGTCCGTCGTGGAATCGGCCATACCTTCCGCCGATCGCGCGCCAGCGGATTTCGCCGCGGGCATGGACGCGTGGGATCTCGGTCGCGCCGACACCGCCGCCGCCGGTCTCGCCCACCGCGGAGGATCGCAGGAAGCCTACGATTTGTTCTGCCGCTACGGCGCGCGCGACTACCGCGACATCGGCCATAAGGCGATCTACGTGACCAACAGTTGGCGCTTGTTGCAAACCATCGGCTGGCAGCACGCCGAGCCTGTCCTGCGTTCACTGGCGTATGCCCTGCTGGACCATGATGGGACCAACCCGGCCGAACGTGACGCCCTGGCCGACAGGCCCGGCCGGAAAAACCAGGAACGACTGAAGGAAATCCGCGCCACCTGGAACGGCGGCACGAACAAGCCGGAAGTGGCTGCGGAGATGCTCGCCGTCCTGCGCACCGGGACATGGGACGACTGCGCGGCCAAAGCGGTCGCGCTGATCAACGCGGGCAGCAGCCCGCAGCCTTTGTGGGACGCGATGTTTCAGGCCGCTGCGGAAATCCTGATGCGCCGGCGCGGCATCGTCGCACTCCACGCATGCACCACCACCAATGCTCTGCACCATGCGTTCCGCCACGCGGCGGACGACAGCACACGGCGCTTTCTCATGCTCCAGAACGCCTCGTTTCTCCCGCTGTTCCGCGAAGACGCCAAGGCCGGTGAGGGGATCTCGATCGACAACTTCGAGCCGCTAACAGGCACAGCGACCGGTGGCGGGGTGATCGATGAAATCTTCGCCGGGCTCGCCACCGACCGGATGATGGCCGCCCGCAGGGCGCTCGCCTACCTCGATGCCGGCGGCCCGCCCAAAGCCTTCATCGACGCCGCCCAACGGCTGATCTATCTGAAAGGCACCGACTCGCACGACTACAAGTTCAGCACCGCTGTCATCGAGGACTATCAGTCCCTTTCGCCCGCCTTCCGCAACCGCTTTCTGGCCGCCAGCGTATACTGGCTCAAGGGCTCGTCAGAACCGGAGAGCCCGCTCGTCGCCCGCAGCCGGGCCGCCACTTAGCATGGCTTCACGATTCGAAAAGACTATCCTCGTCTTCCTGTTCGGAAAAATCAAATACGGCAAGGAAAGGCACTTCTCAACTCATCTCATCCATCAGGGCCGTTGGTCCGACCGATGAGAGTCAGGCAGGTTTACGATTCGTTCTTCCGAGATGGATTCTGAATTTTCTCATCAGGATGTCATGGAGGCGTCGAGACCGATGAGATGAACTTGACCTAACCGCCCCCTGATGATTGCAGTCAGGGCAGAAGCAAACCTCGCGGAGGAATTGCGGATTTTGGCGATGTGGATTCGGTGAGCCTCATCCCTTTTCCGAGCCTCCGAGCATGCCCGGCGGATCCTCACCCCAAAAGAATGCGTCTGCGAGCACTCGCTTTCGTACTTGTTACTGTTCTTGAAGGATTCGCCAGTAACTCGTTTTGCTTTCGCTTTCTTGTTTATAGCACTCTTTTTGGCGGTAGGATTTGGTTTCACGCGACTAGCAGGATTGGGATTGAGTATATTCCCGGCCACCCATGAGATTAGAACCGGCTCCTTTTTCGTCAGTTGGGAATCCAATGACGCTGGAGGGTTTCTCGTTACCCACCGTTCTCGGTGCGGAGGATTATCGGTTTCTAGGTCAGGTGTCGGAAGGGCGCTGCGAGCGCCGTGATTGATCCCAGGTGCCGCCGGAATTGCGAGAATAAAGCGTGATTCACAGATCGTTGGAATTCTTCGATTGGCTGAGTCCCCGAGCTGAACTTTGAAGTCCTATGGAGGAAGGACTTCCAGCGTAGTGACTGTCGAAGAACCCAATCAGTTTGCAGACTCAGTGAAGATTGGGAGAAAC
>CANBTO010000144.1 GCA_947372405.1 Verrucomicrobiaceae bacterium | reverse complement strand
TCTGGTCCTTCTGGTCCTTCTGGTCCTTCTGGTCCTTTTGGTCCTTGTTCTGCTGCTTCTTCAGCTCTTCGAGTTTTCTTTCCACCAGAGCCTTGTTGAAGCGGGCGTCATCGTCCTCATGCAGAGCCAGAGCATTCTGATAGGCCTTGATGGAATCCTCCCAAGCCTTGATCGTTGCGTCAGGATCCTTTTGTAGAGAGACCTGACCGTTTCGATAGAACGTATTGCCAAGATTGTAATATGATCGTTCCTGCAATTCCAGGTCCGAGGTCCGTAGCGACGCGTGAAGCAAATCGGCCGCTTTCGCGAAGTCGCCTTTGTCATAGGCTTCGACACCCTGGTTGTAGGTAATCCTGACATCCTGGTCCGGCTTTGCAGGTGGCGCCTCCGCCGCTTTGATCCGGGAAACACCCATCGCCACCAATCCAAAGACGAGGACTGCGGCCAGGCGAGTCCCCGCAAGCGCCGGTGGATTTTTCCGGCGCGGCCTCGTCTTTCTGCGGTCACTGATGAGAAACTCGAGCAGAAGCAACACGATGGCAGCGCCGAGCGGCCACTCAAATCGTTCGAGCGGAACACGGACCATCCTCTGGTTCTCCTCGCTCTTCGGCACGAGACGGAGCTTCTCCTGATAGATCGTGTTCAGGCCCTCCGCGCCTCGGCCGAGAGGCACATAAAGCGCGTCCGTCCGCTCTGCGATCTTCTTCAAGGTTTCCTCATCCAGTTTCGTCCGCACGACATTGCCCGCTTCGTCACGCAGTTGATCAGTCATTCCGTTCGGATAGTGGATCGGAATCGTCGCGCCCTCTGGACTGCCGACCCCCACGGTGTAAACGGCCATGTTCTTGTTCTTCGCGGTCTTGACCGCCTCGTCCACCTCGCCCTGAAGATCCTCGCCATCCGTCAGGAGAACCAGGATGCGGTGATTGTTTCCATTTTCATCAAACAGTCTCTCTGCCTCCTTCACGGCACTCGCGAGATCCGTGCCCTGCTTTGGTATGAGGTCCGTGTCCAGCGCGTTGAGGGACTCGCGGAAGGCGTCATGGTCCAGGGTCAGCGGACAAAGTGCGAACGCGCTGCCCGCGAAGGGAATGAGCCCGACCCGATCCCCTCCCGACTTCTCGATGAAATCAAGGATGCTCATCTTCGCACGCTCCAGTCGGTTCGGCGCGAGATCCTCGGCCAGCATGCTGCGCGAGGTGTCCACGGCAAAGAGGATGTCGATGCCACTGCGCTTCACCTCGCGCCACTCGTAGCCCTTTTGAGGACGTGCCACCGCAACGAAGGCAAGCAGCACCGCAAGCAGCCACAAGGCCCGTTTGAAGTTTCGCAAACCTGGCGAGAAACCTTCGGCCAGCTTCTGGCGGAAGCGCGGGTGCACGAGTTTCGCAAGGTCCGAATCGCGACGGCGGTCGAAGCGGATGAACAGGCTGGCGAGAACGGCGCAGGCCACCACTCCGGCGATGATCCATGCCGGTTGTGCGAATTGTAGCGTCGTGTCATCCATGGCGATCTATCAGGAAGTGGATTCAGGGAAGGCGGCGGAAAAGAGTCTGGGCCAGCAGTTGTTCGATGAGGAGCAGACAAAGACCCGGGACCAGAAACCACAGGTAAAGCTCGTCGTACTGCTGGTATTTCTTGATCTTGCGGGTCGTGGTTTCGAGCTTGTTGATCGCGTCATAGATCTTCTGCAGCGAGTCCGTGTCCGTGGCGCGGTAGGATTGGCCACCGGTGGCATCGGCCACCTTGCGCAGCATCTCCTCGTCGATCTCGACTTTCATGGTCTCCAGATGCGTGAGCCCGAAGGCATCCCTCACGGGCACCGGTGCCTCGCCGCGGATTCCCGCACCGATCGTGTAAATCCGGATCCCGAGCGCCTTGGCCGCCTCGGCCGCGGTCAGCGGGTTGACAGAGCCGGCGTTGTTCACGCCATCCGTTAGAAGAATGATGATGCGGGACTTTGCGTTCGAGTCACGCAGATGGCTCACCGAGGATGCGATGGCGGAACCGATGGCCGTGCCGTCCTCCACCTGCCCGAGTTTCACGTCCGCAAGACGTTTCCCGAGAAAGTCATGATCCAGCGTCAACGGGCTGACGAGATAGGGACGACCGGCGAAGGCTAACAGACCGAGCCTGTCGTTGGGACGCTGTCCCACGAACTTCCCGACGACGCTCTTGATAACCTCCACCCGGCTCATCGGTTTTCCATCGAGCTTGAAGTCCAGCGCCTCCATCGATCCTGAAACATCGAGGGCCAGCATGATGTCGATTCCGCTGGCTTCAATATCCGTGGAGCCTTTGCCAAGCCGCGGTCTGGCGAACGCGATGACCAACAGGGCGAACGATAACATTCCAAGAGTCACCAGAAAACCTCCGGTCCTCGACCTGGCGCGGGCACCCACCTGCACCGCATCATCCGTGGAAGGCAAACGAACCGCCACCGGCCTGCCCCGGCCGCCCTTCCATATCGCCATCACGGGCAGCAGGAGAAGCAGGAACAGGAACTCGGGATGGGCGAACTGGAAACTCTCGGTCATGGAGCGGGGACTTTGGACTTGGAGTTCGGCGCGTGATCTGCGGTTGCCGTGACAAAATCACGGGCCGTCTTGATCAACTCGCCGCGCTGATGCGCATCGAGATTGGCACCGGCGAACTTCGCGAGATCGCAGGATTTCAGGAACAATCGCAGATGATCGCTTTCCACGAGCAGCAGCGGCGAATGCTCGACGTCCCTGAGAAACTCCTCGGTAGTCCGGCGTGGAGCAGCCAGCCCGAAGCGGTCGGCGATGTATTGCCTGAGTGTCTGCGCGGCCCGGTTTGCGAACGCTTCAGGTGCAAGCGCCACGCCGCCCGCATCCAGTTCCGTTAGAGAGGAAAGAGCCACCTGCTGCGGACTTTTGGAATTCCCTCTACGAAGTGACCTCGTCACAAACAGGGCGGCGACGGCACCTGCAATAGCGCCTGCACCGGCACCGACCCAGAGGGCGCGCGGCCATTTCTCAGGTTGGGGAATCTCGACCCTGGCTTTGGGCGGACGAATGTCGTCGCTGTCCTGCGGAGTAGCGGCTGAAAGAAGTCCGCAGGCGCAGAACATCACCGCAAGCAGGCTGCAGCGGATAGGACGAAAGAATATGGAAACGGAAACGGTCATCTTTGTTGGAATCAACCCGAGCGTTGGCGGCGGTTTTGGAAAAAGCCCATCAACTCCGGCATCCACTTCCCGCCGTTGACAAACTCCAGCAGGTCCACGCCGATCGAACGGATTTTGGTGGCCGTCTTATCCCGGCGCATGCGTGACTGCTTTTCATATGCCTCGCGGATCCTGGTGTTGCCGGTGTCGATCTCGAACACCTCGCCGGTCTCCGCATCCTCGATGCAGACGCGCCCGACATCCGGCAGCGTGTGCTCGCGTGGATCCGTCACCGAAACGGCGATCACGTCATGACGGCGGCCGGTGATCTGTAGCTTGCTTCGAAGCTTGCCGAGGCGTTCTTCAAACGGCGCGCCCAGGCAGAAATCCGAGACCAGGAAGATCACCGACTTGCGGTGCATGACCTGGTTGGCGAAATCCAGCGCGTGCTCGATGTTAGTGCCACCGCGCGATGGTTGGAAAAACAAGGTCTCGCGAATCAAACGCATGATATGCATACGTCCCTTGCCCGGCGGAACATATAACTCCACGGCGTCGCTGAAGAGGATCAGGCCCACCTTGTCCCGGTTGCGGATCGCCGAGGCGGCGAGCACACCCGCAGCCTCCGCTGCGAGCTCGCGCTTTGAATCCGGCACGGAACCGAAATCGGAGGACGCGCTGATATCGATCATCAGTAGGATGGTCAGCTCGCGCTCCTCGGTGAAGAGCTTGATGTGCGGCTCTCCGGTGCGCGCGGTGACATTCCAGTCGATGGTCCTGACATCATCGCCCGGCACATAGTTGCGGACGCGGTCGAAGTCCATTCCGCGGCCTTTGAAAACACTGGCATAGCGACCCGCCAGCGAGTCATCGACGAGACGGCTGGTGCGCACCTCCATCCGTCTGACGCGTCCGAGGATTTCCGCCGCGCGGGCCTCATCCTCGATGCTGACGGGTGTGCTGGCTTTCGGTCTGATCATGATCGCGAATTCAAAAAATCATCAATGGAAACAAGCATGGTCATGGATTGTCACTAATAGAAAAGTCGAAGCTGTGACGAATTCATCTCTTCCTATCAACCATCAACCCTCAACCATCGACTTCCTCACGGCACCGGCAGTTCGTCGAGAATCCGGGTGACGATCTTCTCGCTGTCCAGTCCTTCGGCCTCAGCCTCGTAAGTGACGGTGACGCGGTGGCGAAGCACGTCCATGGCCACGTTCTTCACGTCGTGGGGAGTGACGTAGGCGCGGCCATCGAGAAAAGCGTGGGCGCGGCTGGCGAGCGCGAGATTGATGGTGGCCCGCGGCGATGCGCCGACACGGATCAGCGGCGCGATGTGGATGCCGAAATCGTCGGGCCGCCGGGTGGCGTGGACCAGCCTCACGATGTAGCGTTTCACCTTGTCGTCAAGATACAGGCTGTTGACCACGGTCCTCGCCTGTTGGATCGACTCAAGACTCACCACAGGGGCGGGCGCGGCAAGTTCCTCGGTGGTACCGGCAAGATCGAGCACCCGCAGTTCCTCCTCTTCCGTGGGGTAATCCATCACCACCTTCATCATGAAACGGTCAAGCTGCGCCTCCGGCAGCGGATAGGTCCCCTCCTGCTCCAGCGGGTTCTGCGTGGCCAGCACGAAGAAGGGCGAGGGAAGTGCGAACGACTGCTCGCCGATGGTGACCTGCTTCTCCTGCATCGCTTCCAACAACGCGCTCTGCACCTTGGCTGGCGCGCGGTTGATCTCGTCGGCGAGGATGAAGTTCGCGAACACGGGACCGTGTTTCACACGGAAACGAGCCTCGCGTGGATCGTAGATCTCGGTGCCCACGATGTCAGCGGGCAGCATGTCCGGGGTGAACTGGATGCGGTTGAACTTCGCGTTCACCAGTGATGCGAGGGTCTTGAGAGCCAGGGTTTTCGCCAGCCCCGGCACGCCTTCGAGCAAAATGTGGCCTTTCACCAACAGGGAAACCAGCAAGCGGTCCACCAGGATGTTCTGGCCGATCAGGTAGCGGCCGATCTCCGAGCGGAGCGGGTGGATCCAGTGCGAGGCCTGGCGCACAATTGCTTCGGCGTCCGCCTGGTTCGGAAGCGGCGGGGGTTGATTCTCCATTTGCAGGGACATGATTGGTTGAAGTGGGTGATGGGGATTGAGCGGCTGCGGGCGATTGACTGCCATCCGGCGCCGGGAAGCAACACCTGCCAGCGCATTTCCAGCGACAAGACCGCCTGCCCTCGTCTAAAATCCCGTTTCCTTCGTGTCGATCCCCAAGCGTCACGGACACCGAATTTCTAACATGATTTCCGGACCGTAGCTTTCAACCCGCTGTCGATTCGCGGTGGCGCTTGAAAATTGCCAGCGTCCTGTCCCGCTCCGCCTTGTGGTCCACGCAGGGCACGGGATACCCGAGCGCGATCGGTTTCCCGTTTTTCGGAGCTTCCATAAACCGCGATGCATGGACACCTGCGAGCTCCGGAACCCAACGTTTGATGTATTTCCCCTCGGGATCGTAACGGGCCGTCTGGGTCCATGGATTCTGAATGCGGAAGTAAGGTGCCGCGTCCGCACCGGTGCCGGCGGACCATTGCCAGCCGCCATTGTTCGACGCGATCTCACCGTCCAGCAGGTGTTTCATGAAATGGGACTCACCCTGTTTCCAGTCCACGTGCAGATCCTTTGTCAGAAACATGGCGGTGATCATCCTCACCCGGTTGTGCATGAATCCGGTGGCCAGCAGCTCCCGCATCCCGGCATCCACAATGGGAAACCCGGTCCGGCCCTGCTTCCATACGTCCAAGAGCGGCCCGGGCTCATCCCAGGGAAGACCGCGCCAATCCGGATTGAACTCTTCGTCGAGAATGTTCGGAAAATGGTGGAGGATGGCAAAGTAGAACTCCCGCCAGGCAAGCTCCTTGATGTATGTGTCGATGCCGGCGCGGCCCGAGGCATCCGCAGTTTCACGCGCCTTCATCGCCTCGGAATAAACCGTCCGTATCGAAACCAGGCCGAAGCGCAGATCCTGCGACAGCCGGGACGTGCCGTCTCCCGCAGGTAGATCGCGCATCGCCGCGTATCGCTGGATTTTCGAGCGGACCGCGTTTTTCAAGCGTTCGCGCGCCGCACGCTCGCCGGGTTCCGGCATGTCGATCGACGGAGTCATCAAACCCCACGATTCCACCGTCGGCAAGGGCAGTGAAACCAGATTGCCTGGAGTGTTCAGCGTGCGAGGCTTGGCAACCGGAGATGTTTTCGGCAATGCCAGCCAGTTGCGGCTGTAGGGCGTGTAAACCCGATACGGCTGGCCACCCTGGGTAAGCACCTCGTCAGGCCCATGCAGTGCCGAGTCATGGTGGATGTGGCATGCCACTCCGAGTTCGGCGCACATCGCACGAACCCTTCGTTCCGTGGCTTTGCCGAAGGGATCGGGATCCGCACCGAGGTGGAGCTCCACGGCTCCGCATTCACGGATCAACTGGCGCAGTCCCTCGACCTGGTTCCCTTCCCTAACAATGAGACGCCCCCCGATGGTTTCGAGGTTGCCGGCCAGCGATGCGAGGCAGCCGCAAAGAAAATGCTGGCGGTTAGAGCCCGTCCAGTCGTGCGTGTGTTTCCACACACTCCGGAGATAAACCGGGACCACAGGCAGTTTTCGGGCCGCCGCCTGAGACAGGGAAATGTTGTCTGTAATCCTCAGATCGCGACGAAACCAATGGATGATCGAGGGTTTTGGATCAGGCATGCGTTGGATCGCGTCTTGGCCGGGGTTTTCGACAAAGCCGGAAACCCCGGCGAATCCGGGTCAAACGGCGTCGGCGAGAAGTTTCTCCGCCTTCTTGATGGTCGCGGGAGTCAACTTGCCTTCCACTCGCTTCGATCCATCGACGAGAGCCTTGAGATCTGCGAGGGCCTTTTCGGCGGCAGCCAGGGATTTCTTTCCTCCGCCAAACTTCTTGTCAGGGAAATAGCGGGTGAAGGTGGTGCCAGCCCTGCTGATGCAGAGACGCCATCCCTCGAACGCTGCGCTCTCATAGGTGAATCGGGTCAGATTTTTTTTCGATTTCATTTTTGGGGTTGTGGTTGAGTGCCTCTAAGAAATGCACTCGTTCTGCTAGAAAATCTAGCGATTTTTTCGGTTCCCCGGCTGAAACGGCGGGATTTCGGGGGAAAAAATGCCAAAAAATGCTTTGCAAGGTGTCCCCGCCCGTCATTTAGTCGCCGCCCGCGGGCAATCCAAGCACGCCGTAGGTCCTCCGTCTCGCCCGTTTCCGGTGCGTTTCGCCCGTTGGAGGGTAACCCGGCATACCAAAAATAAACATGTCAGCAGTCAAACTTGCTCGTTTCGAGCTCCCGAACCGCCTCGTTCGCAACGAGGAAACCGCCACCGATACCTACGCCCAGTTCATCGCCGAGCCCTTCGAGCGTGGATACGGCCACACCATCGGCAACTCCCTCCGCCGCGTGCTCCTCTCTTCACTGGAAGGCGCGTCCATCACCTCCGTCCGCATCGCCGGCGTGCAGCACGAATTCTCCAGCCTTCCAGGTGTGGTTGAAGACGTCACGGACATCGTGCTCAACCTCAAGAAGGTGAAGTTTCTCCACAATGAAAAGGAACCCCGCATCCTCACGATCAAGGTCGAGAAGGAAGGCGTGATCACCGCAGGCGACATCACTGGCGACCACATCTACGACGTCGTCAACAAGGACCAGATCATCTGCACCCTCGACAAGAAGGTGAAATTCGATTGCGAATTCGAAGTGCGCGTCGGCCGTGGTTTCTCCACCGGCGATGAAAACAAGCGCAAGGACCAACCGATCGGCGTCATCTCCATCGACTCGATTTTCTCGCCGGTCACCCGCGTGAAATACTCGGTGGAAACCACCCGCGTCGGCCAGATGACCGACTTCGACAAGCTGATCCTCGACATCTGGACGGACGGCCGCATCACCCCGCAGGACGCGCTGCTCCAGGCATCCGCCATCCTCCGCCACCACCTCGACGTCTTCGTCAACTACGACGAAAACGCCGTGGACTTCGAAGAAGCACCGGCCGAATCCAGTGAGGAGAACGCCGCTCTCAAGAAGCTGCTCAACATGTCGGTCAACGAAATCGAACTCTCGGTCCGTGCCGCCAACTGCCTCAACAACGCGAACATCACCACCGTCGGCCAGCTCGCCATGAAGTCCGAGGCGGAGATGCTCAAGTACCGCAACTTCGGCAAGAAGTCCCTCAACGAGATCAAGGACAAGCTCGTCGAGCTCGGCCTCGGCCTCGGCATGTCCTTCGAGCCCTCGTTGCTCTCCGGACCAAGCGCCGCTTCCCGCGGACCGCGCCTCGGTGCGGAAGATGAAGCTCCGGTCGGTCTCGCCGATCTGATCGCCCAGAACCTCGACGACTAACCAACCCCCACTTTTAGAAAAGGAAGCACCCGATGAGACATCGTAGCAAAACCGCAAAACTCAAACGCACCGCCTCGCACCGCAAGGCGCTGCTCTCCAACCTGGCGTGCAGCCTGATCGAGCACGGCCGGATCAAGACCACCCTCGGCAAGGCCAAGGCCCTGCGCCCGGTGGCGGAAAAGCTGATCACCCTCGCCAAGCGCGACGATCTTCATTCCCGCCGTCTAGCCATCGCCTACCTCCACCAGAAGGACACCGTCAAGAAGCTGTTCGCCGAAGTGGCTCCCGCTTCCAAGGACCGCCAGGGCGGCTACTGCCGGATCACCAAACTCGGCGCCCGCATGACCGACTCCGCTCCGATGGCCATCATCGAGTGGGTGGACAAGGTGGAGAAAGAGGAAACCGCAGAAGCCGCTCCCGCCGCGGAAGCCGTGGTGGAAGTCGCCGCCGAAGCCAAGCCAGCCAAGAAAGCCGCCAAAAAGAAGGCTGCCAAGGCTGACGAAGCCGGCGAGTAATCCGCAAACGAATCAAACCGTTCACCAAGCCGCCTGTGCCAAAAGCGCAGGCGGCTTTTTTCATAAGCACAAAAGTGGCTGGGACAACCTGTCCCAGTATCCCAGTCTATCCCCCGAGCGTCCATGACCCGGCAATTCATCCCGGCAAAGCCTCAGCCAAGACGGCCAAGCAACCGCAAAGAGCACAAAGAACTCAAAGATTCAGAACCAAAATCTTCTTTGTGTTCTCTGCGTTCTTTGCGGTTCAATCATCTCCGGCTATCGGCGACGTATTGATTCGGCAGCTTCCGCAGCTGCCTCACCTCGCGGGCGCGCTGCGCACATTTCCATTGGACGCCCCACGCCCATTGGTCCTGACCATATTCGGAAGGGATGATTACAGCGGTGGACCAGAGCGGGTTGGCGGCGTTCCAGAGGGCTTTCTCTAGGGCGGCGTGGGAGTCGTCGGAAGTGGTAGGTTCGGTCCAGTGCATTTCCCTGCAACTTTCTAACCGCTTCCCCGCCAGCGGGAAGGCCAAAATCGCGAAGCGGATGGATTCCCGGAAAATACGGAGATGGGGATTGCATCCCCTTGATTGCCTGGGGTGTGCGCGAGGAGGCTTTTGGGAAGCCGTGGCCTTGATGAAAAAGGGTATGCAATCCCCTTCTCCCTATTCCTGAACCTCGTCGGACGGGCGGGCCGCCCGTCCCTACCGTTTTTGGGAATCAGGGCTCGTGGGCGGTGCACCGGTTTGTTTCATCCCAGTCTGAAGATTCGCTGGATTCGCCGGATTCGCGGTGCCTGTCTCTTGAAATTGGCTGAGAAAGGCGTGGCGGAGGCTTTCCTTAGCCGCTTAACATCCGGCCATGAACGATTCCATCTCCTCCCTCACCGCGCGCATCCAGTCTTTTGTCGATGCGCGCGAGTGGCGCCAGTTTCACAATCCCAAGGACCTCGCCGTGGCCATCGCCGCGGAAGCGGGCGAGCTGATGCAGCACTTCGTGTGGCAGCAGGAGGACCAGATCGAGGAGCGGGTGAGGAAA
>CANBTO010000143.1 GCA_947372405.1 Verrucomicrobiaceae bacterium | reverse complement strand
GATCGTCCGAAATGGCTTGTTGATCGATTTCAACTCGCAGTATGCCGCGATGTTCGGTTATGCCCCGGGCGAACTGGTTGGCATGCCAATGATCGAACTGGTGGCGCCCGCAGCGCGCGATGCGATCATCGGGCGCTTGCAAAATGACGTATGCGGGCGGCTCGAGTATGAGGGCCTGCGGAAGGATGGCACGGTCTTTCCGGTGGAAGTGCGTTCGCATGTCGTGATATGGCGGGGACAAAAGACCCGGGTGGGCGCGTTACGCGACTTGACCGAGATCAAACAGGCGGAGGCCAGGTTGCAGGCACTGCAGACTGAACTCGAAAACTCCCAACGTTTGGCCATGGTCAGCGAGATAAGCGCCGGCATCATTCATCAGATTGCTCAGCCACTCAGTGCCTTGGCAGCCAATATCGCGGTGCTTTCCATCCGCTTGTCCGCCTGCGGCGACCGATCATGCTGCGGAGCGGAGATCGTTCACGACGTCGAGGCGGATGTCACCCGGATGAGAGATGTCGTGGTACAACTGCGTGCGCTCGTCAAGGGAGGAGCGGCGGACTTCCAGAAAATTGACCTGAACCGGTTGGTGGCCGAAGTCCGGCAGCTCATCGAGCGGCAGGGGGAACTCTGCCAGGTGCGGATCGTGGAACGGTTGGCGGACGATCTGCCAGGGATCCGCGGCAACCCCGTGCAGTTGGCGCAAGTGATCATCAACATGGTGCGCAATGCCGTGGAGGCATGCGCCAACTGTCTGCAAAAGCGGCGGATGGTGGAAATTGTGACGCGCGCGGTCGATGGCAAACGCGTCGAGTTGTATGTGCGGGACAACGGCAGCGGGATTGCGCCAGACGCGGTTTCGAATCTGTTTCAGCCGTTTTTTTCGACCAAACCCGACGGAGTGGGTATCGGCTTGAGTCTCAGCCGCACGATCATTCAGGCCCACGGTGGCAGCATCGAGGCCTTCAACAATCCCGGCAAGCCGGGCGCCACCGTGAAGATCGTCCTTCCGTTAGATTGACCGTTTCGAGGTAAAGGAAACCGGGTTGATTGAGTCATGTTGCCGCCCTGTTCATCAGACCGGCATGGCTGAGCGGAAGGCGCAGTCGTTGTCGGTGGGATGGTTGACGACCGGTCCTTGCTGGCGACTCACTTGAGATTGCCAACTCCTGCCGGCAGTGCCACGTCATCTCTCGCCGGGGTGAGCTTGCCGCCGTCCAACAGCGTGATGCGAACGCTGTGCCACGTCACAGGATCGATGCTCTTCATGCCGGGACGGGCTGTATCGGTAAAGCCCAGCTTGGCACGACCATCGAGGTCCGCCGCAGGTCCCTGAAACCGAAAGAGGGGCTTTCCCTCAAGAGTGGCTGTGATGTCCGCCTGATCACCGTTCATGACTACCTGCACGGAAGCGCGATAACGTCGTCCGTCCTCCAACTGGTTGGGAGTCCGCGTTGGGTTTTCCTTATCCCGGGTATTGTAGCCACGCACCGATGCCAGACCCGCGTAGGGCGAAGCCTCCTGGAAGTGCGCTGCCACGCTCCGATTGTTAGGGAGTGGCAGGACCAGGCTGATCGTGCCTCTTGGTCCATGCCTTGTGAACGCGACATCCAGCTTGTACGAACCTGTCACCCGGACAGGCAGAGCGAAGCCAAACCGAATCCCCCCGTTCCTCTCCGAGGCGGGATCCCCGGCAACGAGAAGATCCGTGCCCTGGCGGCTCCAGAGGCCACCCTCGGCGTCTTTTTTTACATCAGCCAACGCCAGAAGGTCCACAACAAGGGGAGCTGAGGGTGCGGAATCTGAAGTGCCTTCATGCTCCCACTCGACGATGAAACCGGCACTTGAATTCTCACGTTTCATGGGGTCATCGAACCAACAAAGCTTCCCGTGACGCTTGATGACGAGGCCAAACGGGCCGGCTACAGGCTGGCCCGACATGGAGGCATAATTGGGTTCGCCCTCCGTCCAGTCAGTATAGGCAAAAGGTTCGCCTGTGACCCATTTCCACGGTTGGCCCTTCGCTTCAGCGGAGCCTCCGAGCCACATGCTTGAGGCACGAACGGTCGAATCGAGTTTGGTTTGAAACGTGGTATAAATCCACTCGTTCTCCTCCTTGCTCGTGACCGTCGCCAGATGTCCACCCATTGCTTCAGCCTTTGCCTTCGCCTCATTCCAGCTGAACGTGCCCGGCATGAACTGGTAGCGGTGGCCGTTGAACAGGAGCGTCTTTCCCGTATCGGCAGGACCGGAATTGGATGCGATTGAAGCCACTGAGTCGCCGGAGTTTTTCCTGACGGGTCCGGCGAAGATAAGGATGCCGAGGATCGCGAGCATGGCGGCGGCAATGCCAAAATAGGCGAGGTTCCTCGATTTCGCCCCAGCCTTGCGCCGTCCCTTTGGCGTTGCTTCTGGCGCTGATTTGTGTGCGGGCTGTGGAGCGGGCTGTGGCGAGACAAGCGGACTGGGAGCCAACGCAGGTTCAGGTATCTTGCTGACCATCGGTTTCGGCTTGGCTGCCACTGTGACGTCCGTCTTCATCTCGGTGGTCGTCTGGTAGCGCCGGTCGGGCTGCTGCTGCATCGCCTTGATCACCACCTGATCGATGCTGGAGCTGACCTCCGGAACCCGGACGCTCGGTGGGTCGAAGATCCCGCGCGGCACCTCGCCGCAGAGCATTTCATAGAGCATGACACCGAGGCTGTAGATGTCTGCCCGGTGGTCGACATTCATGCCGCACATCTGCTCGGGCGCCATGTAGCCGGGTGTGCCCATGACGGTGCCCGTAACCGTGTGGCCGATCTGCTCCGCACCGGGATCCATCAGGCGCGCCAGACCGAAATCCGCGACTTTCACCTCGCCGTGACGGCTGACCATCACGTTGGCCGGCTTGATGTCACGGTGGACGACTCCCTTGCCATGGGCATAGGCAAGCGCGTCGCAGACGCCGACAATAATCTCCAGGGCCTGCGCAGGTGCGATCCCCGGTCCATGGATCATTTGGTGCAGGTCCGCTCCATCCACATATTCCATGACAAAGAACAGATGCCCCTCTTGGGTGGCCCCGAAATCATGGATGGCGATGATGTTCGGGTGATGGAGCTTGGCCATCGCCCTCGCCTCCCGACGAAAGCGATCGGCGAATACAGGGTCGACGCTCACTTCGAGAGGCAGCAGCTTGATCGCCACCGCACGGTCAAGTTCGATCTGCCGCCCCCTGTATACCGCACCCATGCCTCCACGACCGACCAGCGAGACAATCTCATACTGGGGGAAAAGAAGATCCGCTTCTTCGAGCGTCGGCGGCTGCCACGCCCCGGATCCATCCTGGGTCATCACCACACTGCGCATCGCCCGCACGAGAATCTCATCGGGACGCAAGCCCTGGATCGCCGAGGGCAGCGGCGCGCTTGAAGTTTCATCGCAGGCGCAAAGCAGGGCCGTGAGTTCGCTATCGGCGTCTGCAGGAGAGAGGACAGTGTCGTTGATATACCGGAGGAGGATTTCGCGCTGGCGTTTGCGGAACTCGAAGACTGCCTTGCGGATCGCGCCGCCTGTTTGTCCCAACCGTTGGGAGACAGAGGAGTAACCATTCCCATCCGGTTGCCCAAATCCCGCGAAACCCAGCAACTCACTGTAAAGGTTTTGCTCCCCGCGCGCGGCATACTCATCGCGAAGGGCGGTCATGGAGGATTCGATCACTGTCAACGCCCAACGCCTTTGGAAGATGGAAGTCGGATCCCCTTCGGGTTCCTCCGCATAACGTTTCTCAGCCCACGATCGGTCGATGGCGATTGGCGGTTCACCATTCAGCTTCACCCCCTGCTCCGCGAGTTCCGGTAACCGTGCGATCATCCAATCCCGCATCCGCGCGACGTTTTCGTCCCCGGGTCGCGGAGGAAATTCGCCAAGCCAGCGTTCGAAGCAGGCGATGGACGCAGTGGCAGTGGAAACCGGATCCAATCCTGCCCGCCGCCACCAGGCATACACGCAATAGGAGAATGTTTCTGCAAGTTCCCTCAACGCCTGCGGGTCAGGTTGTCCGTCGACACCCACGGTCCTGCTCCATAGACCGACCGATGGTGTAGCCTGCGTTACAATGCCCCTCATGTTACCGGACATGAAAACAAAGGCATGTCCGTCTGTCATGCATCTTTATCCCTTAATTTCATCAGGCCCGTGTTGCCGAAAAACCACGGCGAATTTGTCCAAAAGAACGAGAGGATATACGTAATGCCTGCGAGTGTTCGGGTGAGATATTCAGGGACTGAGCTATGATTGGCCGCAGGACGTGCGTGAACAAGGCGTTCGAGCGCGCGAGCAATCCGGGCTCAGGCGAAAGGATGGTGCTCGAAGAATGCGTGGCCAAGCGTTCGCTGCGGCACGCAAGCTCTGGAGTCTGCGGGATTTGAGGAAGGGGATTTGACCTGCCTGCAGATGCCTTGAATCAGACGTTGTTCGCAGGGTCTTCGTTCACGACCACGGTGGTGGATGAATTTCCCAAGCCCGGGATCACGCGGCGGACAAGTTTCCTGAGGCCGGATTCGGATGCGTCCACTTCGGCTTCGGCCTGGCGCAGGGTCTTCTCCCAGGCAGGAGCGAATCCGGGTGCCTGCTCGCGCATGGTGCGGATGGCGATTTCCTGGATCTGCAGCAGGCGTTGCTCGGCGCGGCCGGGTTTCTGTTGGAGGGCGGCGTTGTTGACGCGCAGCGTTTCGTTCTGCTGTTTGAGCGAGTTGAGTTCGTTCTGAAGCGTCTCGTTGCCGCTGGCGTTGATCTTGAGCTGGGTGTTGAGGTGGCCCTGGAGTTCCTTCATCTCCGTTTCCACGCGCTTGAGTTCCTTGGCGAGGTGGCGGCGGGCGGTGAAGCCGGACTTCCAGGTGAAGGCGGTGAGCAGAAGGCCTAACAGGAGCCCCCAGGTGAAAGGGCTCTGAAGAGCGAGCATCAGTGTGTCCATGAGTGTCAGTGTTTGATCGGATTGGAGGGTTTTGCGGACGGTGCCGCGGCGTTGGCATCCTTCATGGCGGCCTTGACGTCTTCGGTCAGGTCAGGAGCCGCCTTGCTGTAAAGCACGAACGGCACTCCGGTGTTGGTGTTTCCCGAGCTGTCGAAGACGCAGTCGCAGCCCTTTTCCTTGGCGACCTTTTTGGAAACCTCCACGATCTTTTTGAGTGAGGCGCGCATGCCGGAAACCATCCTGGTGTTGATGAGTTTTTCCTGCTCGTCCTTGAAGCCCTCGAACTCCTTCTGCAGGGTCTGCGCTTCCTGTCGCTTGATCTCATAGCTGCGCGCCAGCTTGCGGCTGGTTTCCTCGTCGAGCGGGTGGCCCTTGTCGGACAACTTCGTCTGCAGGTCCTGTAGTTCGCCGATGATCTTGCGCAGTTCCTCGGCCCGCTGGTCCTTCATGATGTCCTCGCGCTCCTTCTTGATTTCCTGCTGCTGGGTGGCGGTGGAATCGAGGCTGGTGTAGATGTCCTTCACCCGAACCAAAGCGAAACGGGGAGCCGCGCTGGCTGTGACAACCGTGGCGGCGAGCATCAACCCGATGATGGAAAGTCCGTTCATATCCACCGGCAGTCTGGTGTGGGCGCACCGGGATGTCGATAGCGGATCGCTTCGCAAAAGGGCTGTGGCCGGGTCTTTTGATGTTCTGGACCGCACCTCTGATGCGGGATTGCCATGGCGGGAGAAGTCCGGCAGAGTCCATGTGAATCCGGGTTTACCAAAGGCATGACGGCTTTCCTGTTCAGTTGTGAAAACGCGACGTGCGCGGTGCCGGAGGCCTATCGTGAGGTTTTCCGTGGATCGGAGGATGTGGTGTCTTCTACGGAGGGATGGGAGCCGGGAGCTCTGAATCTGGCGCAGGCGTTCGCGATGAGGTTTCGCACGCCGCTGGTGCATGGCGATGTGACGCGGTTGCTTGTGGATTTCGAAAAAGACGGCGACGAGCGCTGGAGCCGGTTTTCCATCCAACTGCCGGATGCCACGCGGGTGAAGATCGTGGAGCGCTATGTGATGAAATCCTACCGTGAGGTCCTGCGTCAGAGAATCGCCGAGGATCTTCGGCGTCATCCGGCGGTGATCCATGTGATGGTCCACACGGACGATCAAACGGAGGGCCGCTTCACGCTGGAAACGCCCGTGGGAGGAGGGCTGGCGGAGAAATTCGCGGCGGCCTGGCGGAGCCATCTGGGAGGAAAGGATCTGGACGTGCGCCATTTCAGAAATACTGAGAGCCTGGCCTTGGGATCCATGTTGTCCGCGGAGTTTCCGGCGGACCGCTATGCGCAGGTAAGGCTCAAGGTTTCCCAGTCGTTCTTTCTCGACGGTCTGCCGTGGCGATGGGAACCCACGAAAAAGTTGCTGCTGGATTCGCTCGCGCAGGCGGTGGCGGACGTCGGTCCGGTCAATGCCCAAGAATCCCCTTCGACTGCTCCAGACTGAGTTTGCGTTGTTCGCGCCAGTCGATGATCTCCGGCTTGAGGTCCACCCTGCGGCCGGGGTCGGTCTGCGATTCGTAAGGTTTGGCGATGGCTCCCTGCTCGGTCTCGCGCGCGGCGTTGGTGGCGTATTCGCCGGTCTTGTAATCCTTCGGAAGATCCGCCGCATGATCGGACTCGCGGGCACCTTTGCCATCGAGACGGGAGGCTTTTTCAAAACGGCTGCCGTCGGTGTTTCCAGTGTAAGGTTTGGCACCGTAGTCCTTGTTTCCCCACCAGGACTTGGTGGTGTAGTCGTTGGTCTTGAAGGCTTTTTTCTGATACTCGCCTTGGAAATACTGGGATCTGCCCTGGGCTTCGAAGGAGCTGCGCTTGTCGCTCTTGGGCACCCAACTGCCATCCGGGCCCTGTTTGTAGCCATTGCTTTCATCGAGCCGCTGGCTGAGGGGCTTGAAGGTGGCGGCGGATTCCTTGTGTTTGTCCTTCGCGCAGGAGACGGCCAGCACGGATGCGATCATTACGATGGAATACCCGGTTTTCATTGCTTGGACAGGGTTTCCTCAAGCTTGGGATCCGGCAGCGCGCCGCGTTCAAGCGCCTGCTGATAGTAATCCTTGGCTAGCTCGGTGCGATGGTCCTTCGAGCAGAGCAGGGCGAGGTTGTAGTAGGGTTCGCTCGGCACAGGATCCGCGGTGATGGCGGCCTTGAAGTAGGACTCCGCCTCGCTGGTGCGGCCTGCGCGGTAGCAGAGTGTGGCGAGCAGGCACTGGCTCTTCGCATCGGTGGGAGAAAGGTCCACGGAGTGGCGGACGGCCTGCTGCGCGCCTGCCATGTCTCCGAGCATCATTAACGAGAAACCAAGCATCCGGTAGGCATACGGGTTGCTGGCGTCCAGTTCGACGGCGCGCCGGAAAGTGTCCACCGCTGCGGCGGCGTCCTTGAGCTTCAGATGGACGACACCGAGTTTGCACAGCGACGGCGTATGGCCCGGGTTCTGTTCGAGAATCATCTGATAGAGCTCGCGGGTGGGCAGCAGGTGGCCGGCTACAAACGACTTCTCCGCAGTGCGTTCGAAGACCGAAATGTCGCGGTTCAGACCTGCGGTGGCCTGGCCGACGGATTCAAGACTGCGATGAACGGGTGAGACGAACTCGCCGTCCACTTTCCTGTCTGCGACGAGTTTTTGTTCCTCCGGTGTGAGCGCGATTTCCTGGGAGTCGAATAGCGCGATGGCATTGGCGAGTTTCTCGTCCTTGGCACCGAGTTCCTTTGCTGCGTCAACCAGCAGATCACGCGCCTGGCGGCGGCGCTCCTGCACGCGGAGCTGGCGCTTGATGATGTCCCGCAGGGTTTCCACCTCGGCCGGATCCGCGGAGGCTTTGCCGCTCGCGAGATCGGACTCCTCGTTTTTGAGCCGGCTTTCCAGATCGGCGATGCGTTGGTCCTGGTCCTTCTTCTCCTGGTGGAGGCGGTTGATCTGTGACTTGGCGATGGCGAGGTCGCGCAGGGCGTCGATGGTGGCGTCCTTGTCGGCGTTGCTCTCGCGGTTCAGGCGGTCCACCTTTTCATTGGCCTCACGGAGGTTCTTGGCGAGCAGCATGTTCTGCTCGATCAGGTCCTGGATGCGGCCGGCTTCATTGAGTTTGAGCAGGGCGGACATCTGGTCGCGCTCCTGAAGCAGCGAGTCGCGCTCGGTGCGGAGCTGGGTGAAGGCGTCACGGCTTTCCTTCAGCTCGTTCATCAGCCCGGTGATCTTCTCGTTGGCCTTGGCGAGTTCCGTGTTCTTGCCGGCAAGTTCCTTTTCGAGTGATTCAAGCTGCCGCCGTTGTCCGGCGACGACGTCACGAGAAACTTTGCGTTCGACTTTCAGGTCGCGGTCGAGATCGGCATGTTTCTGCTGCATCACCTTGAGGTTCGCCTCAAGGGTGGCGATGCGCGCCAAGGCCTCGGTGTGCGCGCCACGGCTCTGCGTGAGCGCCATGGCCATGGCCTCGCGCTCCTGTTCGAGAGAGTCGATGCGCTGGTTGAGATCCTTGACTTCTTTCTCCATCGGGGCGGCGGCAAGTCTGGCGCGGAGGGCCTGGAGATTGGTTTCCGCGGCATGCAGGTCCGCCTGCAGGGCGTCCCGCTGGCGCTCGACGTCATGAAGCCTGGAAGTGTCGCGCTGGTGTTCCTGTTCGGTCGATTGCGCGGACGATTTTTCCTTCGCCGCCAGATCGCGCAGACGTTTGACCTCGGCTTCGGCATCCTCAAGGCGGCGGGTCGAGAGCGGGTCAACCTTCAGAATGCCCGGGGTCAGTGGGATCACGTCACGCGACGGATCGATGGTCCTGCC
Organism: Verrucomicrobiaceae bacterium; assembly: GCA_947372405.1. Next base: position 1,306 of record CANBTO010000143.1, on the reverse strand, counting down.
GGACATTTTTTCTCCGCCTTCGAGTTCGGCCACATTGTTGCGGTTTTTGCGGAGCTGTTCTTCGGCCTTCGGGCGGACCTGGGCGATGGTCTCGGCGGTTTTCGCGCTGCGCCCCTTGACCATTTCCGGTTTCCACTCCGGGTAGAATTTGGCGACTGCCGAGAACATCTCGTTCGCTTTCCGGAGTTTTTCCATGGCTCCGATGTGGTCGCCCGCCGAGTCGAGTTGTTCCGCCGAGCGTGTGGCGAGATAGCCTTGGAAGTAAACGTCCGAGGGATCGAACTGCGCCGCTTGCAGCGGAGCCGGCGTCTGTGCTGGCGAGGTGTATGCCAGTAGCGTGGCAAAGGCACCCGCCACAACGGCAGCGGGCGCTCGCAGGGTTTTTGCAGTCCAAACCGGCATGGGGAAGGGAAACTAGGCCGAAGTTCCGGCCGGAGCAAGCGGGATTGCGGGGCGGGTGTCCGGGTGCAGGACAAAAAAGGCATCCCGGACATCAAATGGTCCGCCGGGTCTGGATTTTTATCCGTTGCGAATGACATCCTGTCCGGCAAAATCGCCACATGGCAGTTGCCAATCATTCGGGCCACTCCGCCGTCGCGGTGACTGGAATTTTTCCACGCCTGGGCCATCTCGCCTTGCTTTGTCTGGTGCTGCTATGGCTTCCTTCGTGCAGACGCGGAAAGTCCGGCGTCCCACCGCTTCCGCAGCGGGCATATGTCTGGCAGCGCGATTGGAACCTGCCGGTCGCGGATGCCATCGCCCGCAGCCGGGACGATCTAACGGGCCATGTCGTTCTCTCCTGTGAAGTTGAATGGAAGAACGGCCGCCCTCATCCGATCACCCCTGCGGTGGACTGGGCAGCCGTGCGCCATGAAAAAACCTCCCTGTCCCCGGCGATCCGGGTGATGCCGTATCCCGGGCCGTTTTCCGAGGATGATGAAACCATCCGGTTTCTCTGTGAAACCGCCCGCCAGCGATTGTCCGACATGCGCGCGGCCGGGGTGGAGCCCCGCGAGCTGCAGTTGGACTTCGACTGCGCCCAAAAGAAACTTGCGGGATATGCCAAATGGGTGCGCGCCATGCGCCGGGCCATCGCGCCCCTGCCGCTGGTGATCACGACTTTGCCGGCCTGGCTTGATGAACCCGGGTTCCCCGGCTTGGTGCGCGCGGCATCCAGTTATGTGTTGCAGGTCCACTCGGTCGCCGCGCCAGCCGGTGGGCAGACCATGGTTTGTGATCCGGCATTGGCCCGCAGCCGGGTCGCCCGCGCATCCAGTATCGGAGTGCCGTTTGAAATCTCGCTGCC
>CANBTO010000142.1 GCA_947372405.1 Verrucomicrobiaceae bacterium | reverse complement strand
GGTGTAGCTGTTGACACCGCTAAGAACCAGATTCCCGGTGCCGGCTTTGGTCAGGCTGTAATTGTTTCCCCCATCGCTGATGGCATTCGTGAAGGTCACGTTCTTGCCCGCGACCGTGGTGCCGACGTTGACCGTCAGCGTGCGATTGCCGGACAAGCTGACCGGCCCGGTCAGCGTCCGCGTCTTTTCGGTCGTAACGCTCGCGAACGTGGTGTCCGCCGCGAAGATGAGGTCGTTGCCGACAGTCGTGTCAGCGTTGACGGTGCTACGGGTGCCGGGGCCGTTGAAGGTGACGGTGCCGGTACCGAACGGACCACTCACCAAGCTGCCCGGAACGCCCGTGGAGCTAGCCGACATGAAAACCAAGCTCGCGGAATTACCGGTGATGATTGTACCACCCGAATTGGTGCTTTGACCGGAAAGCGAAATGCCCGATCCACCTCCGGCAGTGACATTCAAGGTCAGTAATCCCGAGCCGCCGATAATGCCGCCGTAGTTGAGGAGGCCAGCAGAAGGATGGGCGAGCGTGCCTCCGCTGGCTCCGATCGTCAGGCTGCGAGCAGAACTGAGGGTTAAATTGGTGGCCGCCGACGCCAAAGAGCCGCCATTGAGCGTGATGTTGTTAGCGGAAGTCGCACCCAAGGCGGAGTCCGTGTTGAAGGTCAGCACGCCGTTATTGACGACCGTGCCGCCCGAATAGGAGTTCGCACCGGAAAGTGCAAGCGTGCCGACACCCGCCTTGGTCAGTCCCGCCGTGCCATCCACCACGGCGCTGATGGTCGTGCTTTTGGCAGTGCCTAGCGCGTTGACAGTCACGGTGGGTGTGGTTCCTGCCAGGATCAACTTGTTGCCCGCCGTGCCGTTGTTGGCCAGCGTCCAGCTTGCCGCGCTGCTGGTGTCCGTGTCGCCAAAGATTAGATTTCCGATGGTGCGCGCCGTGGTCAAGTTGACGACTGTATCGGCGGGTAGATTCACCGTGCTGAAATCCGCCGAATTGCCGCTGCCGGTGCCCACAATACTGTTCAGCCAGTTGGCAGCCGTATCCCAAGGCTGCGGGGTCGCAGTGGAGGTCCACGTCGCGGTGGCCAAAATATCCGCCGTGAGGGCGGGCGGCGACGCCAAGCTGTAGCTCGACGCCTTGGTGCCGCTCAAAATGCCAGTGACGCCGATTCCCGATCCGGGACCGACGTTGGCAAAGGTGCCACTGTTGGCGTTGATCTCTGTAGCGGTATCGCCAGCCACGATGGGAGAGACGATGCCTCCGCTGAGAGTTGCCGTCGTGTTATTTTCAAACATCTTGCCGATCGCGGAAGCTCCCGTGACGGTCACGGGCAGGGGTAGCACCGTTTGAGAAAGCGTATTGTTGACAACCAGATAGGTGGAATCACCCGAATACACCGCATAGAGCGAGTGCGTGCCGGCGGTGATCGCATTGAGGGCCGGCGAGAGGGTGATGGCACCGCTCACGAGCGCACCACTGGCAAGAATAGTCCCGCTGGGGCTGCCGTCGCGCAAATCCACCGAGCCGGTGGGCGTCGCTCCAGCACCGGTCACACTCACGTCGAACTGCAAGGCGGTGCCATAGGTGCTGTTATCCACGGTGCTGATGTTGCGCGTCAAAGCGACGGTGGGGGTCAGCGCGTCTTGAACCGTGAGTTCAATGTCACCGGTGGTGACGCTGCGCTGAATCAAGGCATTCTTGCCGGAGACGAGTCCCTGCCCGCCCACAACATTGCCGCTCAAGTTCGGTGTGCCAGTGGTGCTGGCATTGGCGGCTTTGATCACCACGTAGGTTCCATTGCCCAGCGGGGAGGCACCGTTGTTGACGACCGTGATGGCGCTGTTGATGTTCAGACCGCCGCTGGAAACGTAGAGCGCCGGGTGGGTTGAATCGCCCGCGAAGGCGGTGGGGGTGATATTCAGGGTGACCGGACGCGAGCCGAGATCAATCCCCGTCGCACCCACACCAGCCTTGATCTGCGCTGCGGTGCTGCCTGCGGTCGTGCCGGTGCCGCTGGCGGTCAGCGATGCACTTGCGCCCCAGGTGTAGGTGGCAGTGGCCGAGACATCGAAGGTGGCTCCGGCGGCGAGGCTGACGCTGGAAGTCGATGCGAGTGCGACCGTGTTATTCAAGGCGAGTGTGCCGGCGCTGATGGTGGTCAGCCCGTCACAAGTCGGGGAAGCCGCCAAAGTCAGCTTGTTGGCTCCGACCTTGGTCAGTTTGCCGCCGGTGCCGCTGATGACGGCGCTGAACGTGGTGTCTACCAACTTGGCACCCACGCTGAGGGTGTTGCCGCCAATGGCGAGGTCATCCGAACCGGTCAACGCGCCAATATTGTAGGTGTTGCTGCCAGCAACCGTAAGCGTGACCGCCTGCGTTCCAGAGGCGGCACCCGTATTAAGCGTGGCGGCCTGCAAAGCATCAGTGTGATTGAGCGCGAGGGTTCCCAAGTTGGCGGTGGTGGTCGCGGTGCCCGTGAACGATGGATTTGCCGTGCCCAAGATGACCGTGCCGAGACCATTGGTTCCTGTGAGAGCGCCGCTGTTGAGGGTAAGATTGCCGCTCCCGGATACGGCACCATTCAGGGTAATGATCCCCCCGCTGTTGTTCGCCGCGAGTGTTAGGGTGTTGACTCCGAGGTTCAGGGTTCCTGAATAGATTAAATTCGCGCCAGCGATCGCTCCGAATTCCGTGTTGGCGCTCAGGGTCCCGTTGCCACTGTAGGTGCTGGCTGTGCCGGCAACGCGCTGACGCAAGCCGCCTCCCGCAAAATCAGTGGTCCAGGAGTTGTAGGTCGTGCCTACGGGGGCAGCAAAGTTAAGAAGCCCCTTGGTCAGCTTCAGGGGTGAAGCGTTAGGTCCAAAAGCACCGGCATTAGAGACCAAAACACAATTCTGTGCTCCACCGGTATTCAACTCGAAAGAGGTCAGACCGGTGTTGTTGCCTGCAATGGTCGCGACGAAAGGAAAGGAGCCCGGAGTTCCGGTGTTGCCTGTGGCGTTGAAGGTGAGTTTTCCCGAAAGCGTCGCGTTAAAAGTGACGCCGCTTCTGGTGCCCACTTCAATGGTGCCGCCAGCGCCAGCCGTGGGAAAATTAATGGTTCCCGTTTGGAACGTGTAGGAACTGGTTCCGACCGTTAGGGTGTTCACGTTGACCGTGCCGCTCACGGTCACAGTTCCGGCAGTGCCAGCGAAGGCGGATGTGTCCGACGTGGAGTTGGGCCAGGCGATGTGCGCAGAACCGCTTGGTGACTGATCCCAGTTCTGAATGGTGGTATCCCAGGTTCCTGCTGTTCCACCGCTGGCAGCGTTGCCGGCGGTTCCAATATTCACGGTGCCTCCATCCCAGTAATAAGTAGCAGCACGCACTCCGGTGGCGAGGCAGAGGAGGGCGAGCCAACCCGCGAGCGCGGTTCGCGCAAGGCTGGAGAAGGGTGAGGATTGTTTCGTTGTCATATATGGGTTGTGCTTGGATTTTTCGTGGATTGATTCACGCCTATTGGAATTCGTCAGGTTTTGGTTGGCTGAATCATTTTAGTTGAGACGCTGATTCAAAGACACCCCGGCTTCACCGTCCGGAAGCGGGCGTCATGCCGGCAAAGTCGGACGGGCACGATGGTTTTGTGATCATGAGTTGGGTAAATAGGATGTAGGATTCGATAACCATGTATACCCCCGTATTCACAGGGTGCCGCATGGCCCGGGTGGGCGGCTTGGACAGGACCCGCTACGCCCGCTGCTGGAGTGGTGCGCCAGCCAGCCTCGTTCCCGCGCCGTTTCACGGCGACAAGCTTCAGCTATCATACCTGTCACTTGATGAAGTGCAGGTGAAAGAATGTCATGGGGAAAACGATTTTGCGCGAAATTCGTTGGATTTCATCAGGGCTTTGGTGCTACGGGCTCCGAGGGCGGAACATCGAAGAAGCGGCAGATTTTGATAGGCTTGTATTCCTGTGGTCCGTCAAACATGAAGATATAGTTCCGGCGGCCGGGACGGTTTCCCCACTGGCTTGAGTAAACCGGCTTGGTCCTGTTGTCCTTCGTGATCGCCATCGACATGTCGATTTCCATGACTTCGTTCTTCCAGGATTCATTGGACGCCAAGGCGTCTTCGCCCGGTTTTACGGCGAATTTCCGGTTGCCGAAGATTACTGATATCACCGAATGCGAGAAATTGAAAAAGCGGTAGTCACCCGCGCCGATGCGGGCCTTCGCGATGTCGTAAGCGATGATTTTCATCGGTGCATCGCCGCTTTTGAGGCATGCCAGCAGGATGCGGTTGGAGTTGAGCGGGAGATCGACCCAGGCATAGGGAGCGGGTAACGGGGGCTTGAGTGAAAATTCCGCTTCCGAGGTCCGGAGCGAAAACCGCTGGGGGCCCTTGTATTTGAGCGGTTCGCCGAGTCCTGTGGTGTTCGCTTGGAAAAGTGAGATATCCTTGCCGTTGTGGAAAAACAGGCCGTTCACCGAGTCATCCAGTGCGATGGTGACGATCTCCGTGTTGACCGCCACCTCTTGGGAGAAGGCGGGAAAAGCAAGCAGGCCAAGAAGGATGGCAATGAGTTTTTTCATGCAAATGATGATTCAGATCTCGGCGTTCGAGAGCCAGCGGAATGAAACGATTTCGTAGCGGCGGCCGAAGGTCTTGTTCGCGGTGGAGGCAAGTTCGCTGGGGTTTCTATAGCCCGGGTCCTGCGAGTCCACATAGTCGCTGGTTCGCTGGACGAAGGCTTCACACCAGGCGCGGGCGATCACTTTTCCACTGGTATCCAGAGCCTCGCCACAGGTGCGGATTTTAAAATAATCAGAGCGCACCTGAAGAATCGGCGCGAGTGACTGAAGAACGTCACCCTGCAAGAGATAGGAGGCGGCCCCGACAGACTGGTTCTCATTGGACACTGCGGGGGAGAACTGCGTTCCGGACGGCACGGTTGCGGTTTTTCCGACCGTAGTTGGAAAACCTACGTTGATCGCCCGGTCCAGAGCTGCTTGAAGCGCTCCTTTAAGCTGATGCTGGGTATTGCTTGAATTAGGGTTGCGGTTGACAAATTCGGCCATCGAGCGGAATGGTCCGCGCGCCTTGACTTCATTGACGATTTCCGTGGCGAGTGCGTCCAGATCGGTATCCGACAGGTTGCGCCAGCCTTGCCAGAAAGGATTGTCGTCGCCTGCTCCGCCTTTTTCATAGGCCCTGTTCGTGATCACGTGGCCGAAGCGGTTGAAACGTGTTCCGCCAGGGTCTTGCCATGAGGCGACTCCTGTTTGCGGATCGAGCACGGGCAGTTGGGAGGCCGCCATGGAGGAAAGCACGGCCTTCCAAGCTGTCTTGGAGGTGGAGTTCACGTTGAACGCGCCTTTCACGAGGATCCGCGCGGCGATGGCTTCCGGAGCACGATCGGCACTGTCGGACAGGATCTTGTCGATCGTGGTATCACCCTTGAGTGGAGCTAAAACCATTCGTGGATTCGGCAGGGTGCTTTCGTTGGATGCGAGTTTCTTGATATCGAAGAACTTGTCGAATGAGGAACCGGTGGCACCGAGATAGTCCAGACCCAGTGTGGAGAAGAAGTAGCCGTCCCAGAGCTTCTTGTTCACTTCATACGAAATGTCCGTAAGATTCAGACCGTTGATGCCGCTGAAATTGGGATTGATGGTGGCTCCCAGCGGGATTCTCGGGTTGGCATAGGAGTTCCCTAACACGAAGCCTGGCTCGAAGTTGTAGCGTGAGAGTTGAGCGTGTTGAAACTGGCCGAGAGAGACCAGTGGCGAGCGTGGCACGTCATAAACGATCACATTGGTATTACCCCCGGCCGTCGTGTTGGATGCACCGCCGAAGCCTTGGTAACGGCCACCGGATTTGCTGACGTCCGGTTCGGAAATGGCGCTGCCTCCCTCGCACAACAAGCCACGGTTGCCTCCTCGTCCGTCACCCACCACTTTGGGTTTGCCAGGTGTGTTCCATGCACCCATGAACTGCGAGGTGGTGTGCCATCCGCTGCGCGTCCCGGTGCTGCTGATGTTGGATCCATCCCAGAGGGAATTGGTCACCATCGCCCGCGGATTCGAATCAATCCATCCGCGCAGCCTTTGATTTTCATCCGGCCCTTCGATCTGACTGGTGGTGCGGCTGAAGAATGTCCATGTGGCGATATTGGGAGTGACTTTATCCCCTTCCAGATCGTCGATCAGGTAGGTCGTCTTGGTCGTGTCCAGTCCGCCGGAAGAGCCGGAGACAACCGGCTCCGGCACCTTGAAAGCGGAACTCACCGATGGATCGCTTCCGCCGTTCCAGAGCTCGGTGGAGCGCAGTAGGATATTGTTGCCGCACTTGAGTGTGAACCAGGTCGAGGACACGCTGTTAACGTCCAGCGACGGAAACTTGGTCTTAACCTCATTACTTTGGGTATCCTGCAGCACGATGTCGCCAAACCAGGCGCGATAGCCCTTGGGAACCAGGCGCACGCTGCCGGCATCGTCCTTGAGATCGACGATAAATGCGCCTTTCTCGCTCCACCCGGGCTTGAGCAGATAGGTCTGGCCACTTTGAACTTTGATTCGATCAACGACCGAAAAGAGCCTGAACTCTCCCGGCTGGAGGTCAATGGCTGGAGTCTCCAGTAGCAGCCATTTTCCTCCGGCTCCATCGCCCGGTGTGGGGATGACGCCGCTGCCTGTCGTCCACTCTTCGCGAAGCCAAAGCTTCGTCAGACGTCCGTCGGTGAATGCTCCGGTGCCCGTCGGCTTGGCGTAGTTGAAACGCAAATAAGGATAAAGCGCCCAGTCAAAGCGATAGGGAGCCGCCTTGATGGCGATGTTGTAGGGATTCCAAAGGCCCAGCACCGGTTGGATGCCGACCTGCGCCTTGTAGTAAACCGTGCTTGAGGGCGGTGTCGTGGGAGGAGCAAGTTCGGAGTTCAGGCGGAAACCCATCTGGAACATGGACAGCACCGGCGCGACAGGGCTGTTGGTATGCTCCAGATCACGGCGGAAAGAACCCAGGTCCGAGTTGGTATAGGGCAGCCAGGTCTTATAACGGAGATCGGACTCTACCATTGGATTTCCCCCGACCATTGTCATCTGCTGCCCGGTCACCGTCTGCCAAAGGGTGGCGTAGTTCCAAAGAATTCCCCAGTTCGGACCGGTTTGCAGGCTGCCGTTCTTGCTGATCGCATCACTGAGATAGAACTTGGTGGGGTTTTTTGTGGCGAAATCGTAGAGTGAAACGCCATTCACGATAGCGGTTGAAGGTGTAGCTCCACAGTAGAGCTCACCGAATTTTTTGGTCATCTGGGATTTGTCGAAGATGAGGGAAAGATCCGCCTTCATCCCGCCTGCGCTTACGTTGACGGGCAGTCCATAGCCACCGGTGGTGATATCGTTGAAAAACTCGGAGACGAGAGTCTTGTTTGCCGCAGCAAGTGAGGCTGTCTGCATCGAGATCAATGCATTCTTGTCGATGGTGCCGGCAGGAACGGGGGCAAACGCGGACCAGGTGCTGCCAAGTTTCGCCATGCCTGCTTCGAGAGGAGATTGCGATAACGCCAAGCGGTCTCGATCCGCGGTGGGCGTTGTTTTCGGCTTGGCTACATCCACCCGGGCCTTGGTGCCTTCGTCACCAATCCACCAGGCATAGCGACCTATATTGCCGCCTTGGGTGATATTGACCACGGGAGCGAGCAGATCCACAGTCGTCGCAGGTGAATCCTTGAAACTGCCGAGCTTGAGGGCATCTCCCAGATTCAGTTGGCTGGACAGGGTCAATGCTTTGGTCGGAAGCGGCTTCTCACCACTCACAAGCCAGTTGATTGTGGCGTTTTTCGCGTCAGGCGTTAGGGATGCCGGACTGACATTCGTTGCTCCCGTCCAATTGGGATTCGCAGGAGCTGTACCCGTTTGCAGACCGGAAGTCATGGTGACCCGCTGGTCGGGGCCGGTCGATTTCTGCAATTCGCCGATTGCAATCATCATCGCCATCCGGGCATTCGCCCGTGCGGCGGCCTGCGCGCTTTGCGTCGTGGAATTGCGGAGACTGATGCTGCTCAAGGAGAGCAGGCCGACAGCGATCACCGTCAGCAGAATCATCAGCGACAAGGTGACGACCAGCGCAAAGCCCTGTTTTTGTCCGCTGGTGTTCAGACTCCGGCATCTGGGAGCTTTGATGAAAATCAAGGTCTTGGTTGGTGCTCGCACAGGGCTGAAGGAATGCTGGAATTTTTTTGTGGTTGAGCCACCGTCACGAAACCGCTTTCACCATCCGGAATCGGTCGTCACGCCGACAACACTGAATGCGGGCTGGGTGGGTTTGCAGTCATGGGTTGGGTAAATAGAATGTAGTATTCGGTATCGATGTAAACCCCGTATTCACAGGGTGCCGCATGGCCCGGGTGGCCGGCTTGAACCCGACCCGCTACGCCCGCTGCGGACGCAACTCCTCCATTCCAATGGAATCGTTCCGGACTAAACGGCAGCAGAAACAGCACTCCGCCAGCAGTGTGATTCTGAGTCCCGCTGCAAAGCTCGCTCGATCGGTTATTGCTGGTCTAGGTAGCGGACCTATTTTTCGCGGGCAGGGTTTCCACGCGACGGGAAGAGACCCAAGACGTGCGCCTGGTTGACGGCGGAAGGGGTATTGCGTACGCCGAGCTTTTCGTAGATGTGAACAACATGGTCGTCCACGGTGGCGTAGCTGATCCTGAGGTGCTCGGCGATTTCCTTCTTCTGCAGTCCCTCGCCGAGCAGGACGAGGATTTCCATCTGCCGGTTCGTGAGCAATGGTTCGGTGGTGTTTTTCGGTAGCCGGGTTCGTAATGCCTCCAGAATGAACCGGGCCAGGCCGGCATCCAGCAGGAAGCCGCCGCCCATCACAGTGCGGATGCCTTCGCTGATCTGGTTGACCGTGGAGGATTTCAACAGGTACCCGCGAACCCTAACCAACCTGCAAGGCGCCATTCGCGAACTGCCGCATGTCTGGATTTTCGATAACGATGACCTCGGGAGCCTTTCCGCAAGGTGACGGTTTATGAGCAAGGCCGCCGGGACTTCGTCGGGAAACCCGTGCCCAAGTGGCTGCGGCGGGTAATCAGGGAAAGTCCGGGGAAGTGAAATTACTGACTGCTAGGAAATTGCTTTCCCGCTGAAGGCCTTAGAAAGAACCGGTGGTCGGATCGGAGGTGGGGAAGTAGGGGGGTGTCTATTGGGAAAGCTAAAACTCCGGGAGTAACAGAGACAATCGACAAAACATTTGCGGGAACAGGGCGCTTGGCCTACTGGAACGGATTCGACTTCCCGCAGCAAACGAGAAGTCTGATTGACAGGCTATAAAAACCCTCCACATGCTCTTCGACGCCGCACTGATGACCCCCAGTAGCCAAGCGGCTTGGATCATTCCCATCCTTGCCACCTCATCAGGTTCGGAAGCCGGCACATAGCGGTTTCAGGAACCTCCCTCCAAGTTTTCACGATGAGCCTTCAGTAAAATGAAACGCTTCAATCATTCAGAGCCCGTTGCGTCTGCAATGTTGCCTGTCAGAGGCTTCGCCCTCGTCGTTACATTGTCGCTGATGATCCTGTTGACGGTCATCGCGGCGGGATTGCTGACGCTATCGAGCATTTCTCTGCGATCATCGAGTCAATGTGATGCGATGGCGATCGCTCGGGCAAATGCCCGCCTGGCACTGATGCTGGCAATCGGCGAGCTCCAGAAAAACGCCGGTCCTGACCAGCGGATTACGGCCAGAGCGGACATTTTCGATGGCGACCCGGCAACCAAATCCAAAAATCCCCGCCTCACGGGAGTGTGGAAATCGTGGGACATCAAAGCCACCACTCCACCCGCACCAGCGGAGTATGAGAAAGCCGCCCGCGACGCGAAATTCCTCGGTTGGTTGACTTCAAGTCTCGACAACAAGGCAAGTCAGGTCGATTTCGCAAAGAACACCACTTTGGCCACCACCGGCAGCCCGGCTCCCGCAGTGGCGCTTTGGGACAAAGGATCGCTCGGCGCTACGGCGACGTCATCCGACATCGTGGTCGCCACCAAGATTCCGACATCGCCCTCGCGCGGGGCCTTGGCTTGGGCCGTCATGGATGAAGGCGTCAAGGTCCGGATCAACACGCC
>CANBTO010000141.1 GCA_947372405.1 Verrucomicrobiaceae bacterium | reverse complement strand
TGAGCAGGTCCACGGCGATGACCTTGAACGAGCTGCCATTCGGCTTCGAACCGGTGGTGTCCGTGATCGACGATTTCAACGAGTGCCATCGCCTTGCCGTGGTCATGGAAGCCCAGGTCGGCAAGGGTCGCCTGCTGGTCAGCACGCTCAACCTCGGGAAGGAGGGACAACGAACACCCGCGCAGAAACAAATGCTCAAAAGCCTCCTGGCCCGCGCCGGTGACCGTGGCGCTATCCCCGCAGCGTCTTTGAATGCCGAACAAATCGACACCATTTTCAAACCGATCAGGTCCATGAACTTGAAGAGCATCGGCGGCACCATCGCCGAGGTGAGCAGCTTCAACCCCGGTATGGAAAAGGAAAAGATGCTCGACGGTGCCACCGAAACCTTCTGGCACACCCGCTATGACGGAGGCTTCGCGCCGCCGCCGCACTACGTCGTCTTAGAGTTGCCCGCAGGCACGGCGGTCGCCGGACTGTCCTACGCCGCATGGAGTGGTGGCAACGGCAACGGACACGTGAAAGCCTGTGCGGTTTCCGTCTCCGATGACGGCAAGACCTGGGAGCCGCAGTTGGTGAGCGGAGCACTGAAACCCGGATCTTCCCATAATCAGGAGATCCGTTTCCCTGCGCCGACCCTTAAGCGATTCATCAAGTTTGAGATCACCGACGCAGTTTCCCTCGGTGGCCAGCCAATCGCAGCAATCGGGGAATTGGATGTGCTGTTGAAGTGACGAACTCGGAAAAATCGTATGGAATCAAGCAGTCTAACCATCGCCGTCATGCTCGCGGGGTTGTCGTGCTTGGCAGGAGCCGTCACGCTGGAGGATGGGTTTCAACACCCGCCTCATTCAGCGAAGCCGTGGGTTTACTGGATCAACATGGACGGTCATTTTACCAAAGAGGGGATCACGGCGGACCTGGAGTCGATGAAGGCGGCCGGGATCGGAGGAATGGTCCACATGGATGTAGATGTGGGGGTTCCCCGCGGCAAGGTCCCGTTCATGAGCGAGACGTGGCAAGCCAACTTCCGGCACGCGGTTCTTGAATGCGAGCGGCTCGGGCTGGAGTTCACCACTATCACCGGACCGGGTTGGACCGGCACTGGCGGACCATGGATCAAGGCAAACGAATCGATGCAGCATTTGCTCCCTGTCAGCGTGAATGTCATTGGTCCGGAAAAATTTGACGCGATCCTGCCGCAGGCAGAGCCGCGTGTTTCGGGTTATCATAAAGAGCAAACGGCGGCGATGCGTGAGGCGCTGGCCGCCTTCCACGAGGATGTCGCAGTCTATGCGTTTCCGCGGACAAATCCCGTGCTCGAGAACATCGATGAGAAGGCTCTTTTCGTTCGCAATCCCTATACATCCATGAAAGGAGTTAGAACACACTTCCCGTCGCCCGTAGCTTTTCCGGAAACAGACAAGTCGCAGATCATCAATCCGCAACAGATCATCGATCTGACCGACCGCTTGCAACAGGATGGACGCCTGCAATGGGAGGTTCCGCCGGGCGAGTGGACCATCCTGCGCATGGCGCGGCGATCCACCGGAGCCAATACCCGCCCGGCTCCTGAAGGCGGGCTTGGATTCGAGAGCAACAAGTTTGATAAAAAGGCCTTGGAGTCGCACTTCGTGGCTTACTTCGATCCGCTTCTCAAGAGGATCGGCCCGCGGCCGCGGGATCGCACGACGGGTTTCACCGGTCTTGATGCCGACAGTTGGGAGATGGGCGCGCAGAACTGGACGCCCGGCCTCCGCGAGGAGTTCAGGAAACGGCGGAAATACGATCCCTGGCCCTATTTTCCAGCCTATTCGGGACGCGTGGTGGGCAGCCGGGAAACGACCGAACGCTTTCTGTGGGATGTGCGCATGACGTGTCAGGAACTGCTGCTGGAAAACCACATGGCCCACATGAAGCAGTTATCTCATGCGCGAGGGTTAAAACTGACGATCGAGCCCTATGACATGACCCCGGTCAATGACCTCGATCTTGGTTCGTTTGCGGACATTCCACAGGGCGAGTTCTGGCTCAACACGTTCAACTCGGCATGGAGTTGTAGCGAGGCCGCCTCCATCGGACACACCATGGGCAAGCCCATCGTCGCCGCCGAGGCTTTCACCTCCGATGGTCCGGATTGGAATGAGAAACCATGGACGATGAAGAACCAGGGCGACTGGGCCTTCGCCGCGGGAATCAACCGGTTTGTGATCGTGTCTTTCGCCCACCAACCGTGGCTGGACAGGGCACCCGGGATGACATTTGCCAGCTATGGCCTGCACTGGGAACGGACGCAGACATTCTGGCCGATGGTGGATGGATATCATCAGTATCTGGCGCGCTGCTCACATCTCCTCCAGCAGGGTGTGGCAATTTCCGATGTGCTTTACCTGACACCCGAGGGCGCGCCGCACGTGTTCCGCGCGCCGGACAGTGCGCTCGATGATGCCACAAGCACGACTCCTGACAAAAAGGGATATGGCTTCGACGGATGTTCGCCGGGCATTCTCATGGCCCTGGCTGATGTGAAGGACGGAATGATCACCTTTCCGGGAGGAACTTCGTATCGCCTCATGGTTCTGCCACAAGTGGAAACGATGACTCCGGCGGTGCTCGCCAGGATCCGTGATCTGGTGAAATCCGGCGCCACCATCGTCGGCCCGCCGCCGCTCAAATCTCCCAGTTTATCAGGTTTTCCCGCCTGCGATGATGAAGTGAAAGCGATCGCCAACGATCTTTGGGGCGGCTTGGAAGTCCCGAAATCGCCCGCGAAACGCAGTTATGGAAAAGGCACGGTCCACTGGGGCGGCGAACCGGTTGCAAGCCCACCGCTTTATCCATCTTACGAAACAACGTCCGCCCTCCTCCGGGAAATGGGGGTGAAGGAGGATTTCACCGCAACCGGACCTGTGCGTTACTGCCACCGGCGCACCGAAGACAAGGACATCTATTTCGTGGCGAACCGGAGCGATGCACTAATCCGTGTGGATTGCCGCTTCCGTATCGGTAATGGCCCTCCTCAACTCTGGGACCCGGTGACCGGTGAAATGCGTCCGCTCCCGAATTTTGAACGGACCGATGGCCTGACATCCATTCCCATGCACTTCGATGCGTTCCAGAGTTTCTTCGTCGTATTCGATGGCAAAGACCGAAATCCCTTCGCAAAAGCGGCAGAGAATTTTCCGGACTTGAAGCCGGTTCAGGAACTGACCGGTTCATGGGACCTTGCATTCGACCCGAAGTGCGGTGGCCCCACAAGAATCACTTTTGACACTGTTCAAGATTGGACCAATCGGTCGGAGTCAGGGATAAAATACTACTCAGGCATCGCAAAGTATCGCAAAAACTTCACCCTTGCACCAGGGGGCATAGGTCAGAACCCAAAAGTCGCTAACAGCACCGATTCCGATCACCGATCACTGATCACTGAACACTCCCGTTTCTTTCTCGATCTGGGAGTGGTCCACGACGTGGCGCGGGTCAGGTTGAATGGCAAGAACCTCGGAGTCGTCTGGTGCGCGCCGTGGAGGATCGAAGTGACCCGTGCCATCAAGGCCGGTGACAACTCGTTGGAGATCGAAGTGGCGAACCGCTGGCCGAACCGTCTGATCGGCGACAAACAACCTGCCGATGCCAACGCGCGCACGGTCGATTTGCCGGGTTTTCAGGGTGAAAAGACAATAAAAACAGGTCGCTACACTTTCATCACGCATGACCCCTACAAAGCGGACTCGCCGCTGCTGCCGTCCGGGTTGCTTGGTCCGGTGAAACTCCAGTCCATGACCGACTAGACCATCCAATGAAAAAGCAGATGAATTACGAAACGATGAGGAAGATTCGAATGATAAACGCTTTTGACAGCAACCGGATTGCAACAGTTTTTTGTGCGTATGCGCAGTGTTGGGCGTTTGGTCCCGGCAAGCTCATTCTTCCGAACAGCAATCCCTCAAGAAATCGGTGGGCGTTGTTGTTCTTGTTTGGCGGTCTGCTTGCGGAAGGCACGGGTGCGATTCTGAAGTCAGACACGCAGCGTCGTTACGTAGCAACTTTCAATACCCAGCGTCTTGACGACACCGCGGAAGGTTTGCCGCTTGATGGGTCCATCACAGTGATTGGCAACGACCAGGCTGCCGCATGGATGGAACAAAATGTTCCGCTCTTCGAGTGTTCCGACAAGGAAATTGAGGAGACATACCACTTCCGCTGGTGGACTTACCGGAAGCATGTCAAGAATACACCTGGCGGTTTCGTTGTGACGGAATTTCTGCCGAAGGTGGTCTGGAGCGGAAATTACAATACCATCAATTGCCCAGTGGGTCATCAACTCTACGAGGGACGGTGGATCCGGAATCCGAGGGTCATCAATGACTACACACGGTTTCACTTTGGCAAGGGCGGTGATCCGGGTGGGATGAGCAAGCGATATTCCCAGTGGATTGCCGACGGGATTTTTGCCAACTATCAAGTCCATGCCGACAAACCGTTCACCACCGGGTTGTTGGATGCCTTGATCAAGAACCATGAAGCATGGAAAGAAGGAGATCCGGCCGGTGGTCCTTGGCAGGCAGGCCGACTGCTGGACAACGGCCTTTACTGGCAGATCGATTCCTGGGAGGGACAGGAGTTTTCCATTGGTGGCACCGGAATCCGGCCGTCGATGAACTCATACAGGTATGGCGACGCCATGGCGATTGCTCGAATTGCTGACTTGGCGGGCAACAAAGACCTGGCCGATCACTACCGGGATGAAGCTCGGCGCTTGCGCGATGATTTCCAAGCGCGGCTTTGGGATCCCGATGCGAAGTTCTTCAAAGTGATGAGGCACGCAATGGCACCCACGAACCAGTATGACAACCCGGCTACCGAGGTCTGTGATTCCGGAAACCTGGTCAAGGTGCGCGAGATCTTCGGCTACGTGCCGTGGTATTTCAATATGCCCGAGGGCGGACGAGGATATGAACAAGCCTGGTGCCAGTTGACCGATCCCAACGGATTCCTCGGTTCATATGGCCCGACGGTGGCCGAGCGCCGACATCCGAATTTTTCCATCAATCCAGCCGGCTGCATGTGGCGCGGTGCGAGCTGGCCGTTTGCGACATCACAGACGCTCACCGCTCTGGCCAACTTGATCAACAACTACCGGCAGGACGTGGTTGGGAAAAAGGAGTATTTCGACATACTGAAGACATACACGCGCAGCCATCGCCACACACTGGAAGACGGCAAATCCATTCCTTGGCTAGATGAGTCCCTCAACCCCGACACCGGACGCTGGATCATGACAGATTCTTTTCCGATGTCGCGGGGCAGGGACTACAATCACTCGACCTATTGCGATTTGATCATCACCGGATTGGTGGGACTTCGGCCGCGGGCGGATGATCTCGTAGAGGTCAATCCTCTCGTGCCGGAGGGAAGTCTGGAGTATTTCTGCCTCGATCAGGTGCGATATCATGGTTCTGACCTGACGATCTTATGGGACAAGACCGGCGAGCGCTACGGACGTGGCAAGGGCCTGCGTGTGCTCGCCGACGGCTTGGAAATCGCCTGCAATGAAAACTTGGCGAAGGTAACCGGGAAAATTCCACATTGATTGAAGAAAGCATCTCGAATCCGTTAAAGACGTTGTTGGAGTCAATACACCGTCAATCAAATGAAATCGATGTTTCTCGAAGTCATCACGCTCATCTCCTGCATCACCGGTGCGGTTTATGCGGAGGAAAACATGACCGTCCAAACCCGGGACAACGGCGCGGCGCTGGTGAACCCGGGCATGGGTTGGATGGCGTATTTCTACTCGAACGTCCCGACCAACGACGGATCGCACCTTGCGCCCGCGGATACGGGCGAGGGTGGGTTGCGGGTTGCGCTTTGATTTTGGCATTTGCGACCAGCGACTTGTGCGTGGCGGTGGGTTGGCGCTTGGGTTTTGACCCGGGACTCTGCCGTCGGGGTCCGATGAAACACACATTCCGGACGCCCGAAAAATCTGCTCGAAATATGGACCAGTCATGGAGCAACAAAAAG
This sequence comes from Verrucomicrobiaceae bacterium, assembly GCA_947372405.1. The sequence goes on along the minus strand of CANBTO010000141.1, from coordinate 4,104 downwards.
AACAAGTTTCGAAATATATCCGATGCCGAGGCGTATCACGGGCCCCATCCCGACTGCCGGTATCTCATCACATCATCCAAATCCAAACGGCAATGAACGCAAGAAAACGCACCCTATCAACCCTATCGACTTTCGTGCTGGCAGCTACCGCCCTCGGCGCCCCGCTGAAGGATATTCCCGCCCAATTGCCGTCTTACGACGGCAAGCCTGGCAACTCGGCCAAACCGGTGAAAGTCTATATCCTCTCCGGCCAGTCAAACATGGTCGGCATGGGCACGCTCTCGGGCGCACAGAACTCTTACTCCGGAATCTTTTATTGCTCGGACCCGGAAATGCCCGCAGTGCCGCTTGGCATCTGGCAGGTCGGCAGCTTCAAGACCGTTCAGCTGCCCGTGTTCAATGCCGATGGCACCCCGGCTACCGAGTCCATCGTGCAGGGTTTCTTGGAGGTGCCCGAGCACGGCGTCTATCAGATCCAATGCGGCAGTGGCGAAGCTTCTTTCGTCGCGATGGAGGTCGCCGGCAAGCCTGCCTACAGCCGCGCCGCAGGGAAGCTCCCTGTCCGCCAGCAAATCACTCTCGAACCTGGAAAACGCCACCCGTTCAAGATCACCGGATTCTCTGGCAAGCCTCCCCGCTTCTGGCTGCGGAAAATCGATTTGTTAGGCAATGGCGACCTTGAGGCCGTGGTCAAGCGCCAGGGCATGTTCCCGTGGCTGTTGGACGATGCGGGCAATTGGACCGCACGCCAGGATGTCTTGCTGCAGGAGGCGCGCCTCACCCCGGGCGGCACCGGCTACCCACTGATTCCCACCTGGAACGGCAAGACCTTCGGCCCCGAAATCGGCTTCGGCCACGTGCTTGGCACTTTCCATGACGAAGCCGTCCTCCTGATCAAGACCGCAATGGGCAACCGCTCGCTCGCCTACGATTTCCGCCCGCCATCCAGCGGCCGCAATGATCCCAATGGCCAATTCGAAAGCGCTGAATACAAACTCACCATCCAGGGCGTGCGCGAGACCTTGGCAAAGATCGACCAGCTCGTTCCCGGCTACAAGGGTCAGGGCTACGAGATCGCGGGTTTCGCCTGGTGGCAGGGCCACAAGGACAGCTTCTCCGAGAAGGACATCGCCGAATACGAGAAGAACCTCGTCAATCTGATCAAAGACCTGCGGAAGGATCTGAACGCGCCCAAGATGCCCGTGGTGATCGCCGGTGTCGGTTTCGGCGGTTACAACATGGCTGAAAAATTCCGCGGCATCATGGCCGCGCAAATGGCCGTGGGTGATCCCGCGAAACATCCCGAATTCGCCGGCAATGTGGCATCCGTCGATACCCGCGACTACTGGCGCGAGGTGGACGAGTCACCAAAAGGCGAGGACTATCATTACAACCGCAACGCTGAAACCTACCTCCGCGTCGGCGACGCGCTCGGCAGGGCGATGGTCGGCCTGTTGGGCGGCAAGGCCGAGCCGCTGCCACAAGTCCCGCGCCCCAGGACCGCTCCACCTTCGGGCGAACCCACCGAGGAGCAACTGGCAGCCACCCGCAAAAAACTCGCGCCAATCATTCTCGAAGACATCATACCGGCCTACATCGCCAGCTCCGAGAACCAGGCATCCATCATTGCCGCCGCCAAAGGTGAACGCCCGCAGCGTCCGAACCAGTTCCTGTTGGACTCCATCGACTCGCTCAACAATATCTATAACTTCGTCGGCATCCACGACTATGACTGGAAGGTCTTCGGCAAGGACTGGCGCGACGCCGAGTGGGATGTCTTCAGTTTCGATCCGTCCGAAACCAAACCGCAGGAGGAACCCAACCGTTACCGCAAGGTGACCTTGCCGACCGGTATGGAAAACTGGTTCGCGCCGGACTTCGATGCCGCCAATGCCGGTTGGAAGAAGGGTCTGCCACCTTTCGGCACGCTCGGTGGAAAGCTCGAACCCATCGGCGAATGCGACCGCCAAGGTGGCTGCGGCTGCGGCGAAAAACCCCGCACACTGTGGGAAAAGGAAGTCATCATGATTCGCGGCACTTTCGATCTTCCGCCGCTCAAGGAGGGTCATCGCTACCGCATCGTGCTTGGCGGCAGCAACCACGTCTCGACTGGTGAAGGTTATGTCATATACGCCAACGGCAAGCTGCTCGCCGAATCGACCACCGGAGTGCCCAACCGCGCTGGCGGACAACCCCGTGGCGGTCACATCTTTGCCGATCTCCGCGATGAGTTCAAGGGCGGCAAGGTCACGATCGCGGCCACCAGCTTTCTCCAGAGCTTCAAAAAGAAAGCCGTCATCCCGCCGAGCGGCCACCTTACCCTTTGGATCGAAGAACAGAAATTGCCGCCGCTGGGCCAGTAACCGGTAAGCACCGCCCGATCCCTCAGACATCCTGTTCATCGCCAACCTACATTGAATGCATGCCGCTATACCTACTCAACCGCCTGCCCGTTTGCGGCTCTGGTCGCTGAAGTAACAGCACTTTGTTTCATCTATCGAAGGAACATATAAATGAAAACAACCCACATACTGTTGATGGCATGTCTGGTGACGGCCATGCCAGTCTGCTTGCCTGCGGCCACGGGAAAGACGACTTCGGATCACACGGATGGTGCACGGAAACCCGCCCGCCTTGCCGTAAACAAAGGCGACAAGATCGTCTTCATGGGGGATTCCATCACAGAGGCCGGCAACGCAACCGCCAACGGCTACGTGAACCTGGTGGTGCGCGCATTGAACCAGCAAGGCCTGGAAGTCACCCATGTCGGCGCCGGAGTGTCCGGCCAGAAGTCCAATGACATGCTCGCCCGGGTCGATGCCGATGTGATCGGCAACAAGCCACAGTGGCTGCTTCTGAGCTGTGGCGTCAATGATGTCTGGCATTTCACGCTGCGCCTGGGCAAACAGACTTTTCAGGGAGTGCCTTTGGAGGAGTATAAGAAGAACATCACATCGATCATTGACAAGGCGCAGGCGGCCAACATCAAGGTCATGATCCTGACTGCGACCATGATCGGCGAGGATCCTGAACGGGAACTCAACAAGGATCTGGCCCCCTACAATGAGTTCCTGAAGGAGATCGCCAAACAGAAGAACTGCCTGCTGGGGGACTTGAACGGAGACATGCGGAAGACCCTCGCCGAGATGCCCGACGTCAAGGGACCCGCGAAGATGTTCGGCGAGCGAGACTACAAGCGGGATATCCAGAACAAACTGACCACGGACGGTTGCCATATGAACAACCTGGGCAACATCATGATGGCGAAAGGCATCATGAGAACATTCGGCCTGAGCGAGGAAAAGATCGCGGCCGCTGAAAAATCATGGCTCGCAGGGGAATAACCACTGCCATCAGGGCGACAGGCGGCGGACACAATCCGTCCGATCCATTCTTTCAATCACTGAACAAACACCAAATGAACAAACGCCACAAACTTGTTACACGCAGCCTCCTGGCGGCCTTCGCCATCGGCCTGAATCCGGCCATTGCGGCCGAGCCACAGCAAGCGGCACCCGCTCCCCTCAACGAAGCCGGAATCAAACTCGAGGCCGAATATGCCACCATGCTCAAGTCTTTGAAGGAGGAAATCGCAGCCGCTCTCCCGCAAGTCGATGAGTCGCGGCCGCCGGAAAGCCTCAAGCCGGTCCTGGAGCAGGTTCTAACAAGCGACAAGCTGGACGCGAAACTGGTGAAGTTCGCACTTGTCACCCAAGCGACGCCCGTTGGCTTGGCCGGGTTCGCCCAACAGGGCGCGGAGCAGAAATCATTGGTGGACAAACTGCTCGCCGATACCGACCTGATGAAACAGATCGTCGTCGCTGGTGGTCCAAACGGAGGCAGGTACGACCGGGCGCTGCAGATCTACAGCGCCATTCAGAAGGAGAGCACACAGGCCAGAGAGGGCATTCTCCAGCGCTTCGCGCTCGGCACGAGTATCGAGCATGCGGTGCCGGTGGGGCAGAGCAACCCACAGGACCAGCCCAATGCCCCGACCTCCGTCGATCCAGTGAAACGCTACTTGCATTTCGAGAAGGCATATCTCGCTGGCGAACTGGATCCCGGCTTCAAGGACCTGTCCGTTTGGGACTGCCGCTTCGTCGG
>CANBTO010000140.1 GCA_947372405.1 Verrucomicrobiaceae bacterium | reverse complement strand
GTCAGGGAATGATACAAGAGTCATAATCCCTGATGTCAGTTGCCATGAGAGGCCACGCTTGGAAATCCGACGTCTGCCATTTCTAACACTTCCTCGCCAAGCCGCACTACCAAAGCGAACCCCGCCGCCTCCGCATCCTGGAACGCCTCACCCCTTGCCAGATTCCGATCTCCAGCCAATTCTCCGGCTGTGTGCACCGCCTATGAAATCGGCAAGAAAGCCAACCGGTTGCCCGCCAGGGTGAAGATCCCGGCGGTTGAAAAACTGCGTTCCTTGGGCGAAAAGTGGATCGTCCGCCCGACCTTGTTAGCGCCAGTGATCATGCCGGATGGGGATTTGCAGGAAATGAGCTGGGGATTCCGGCGGAAGTTCCGCGGTGCGAAGGGGGTGGTTTCCCGGACGGTTGTGAATTCCCGGGAGGACAAGTTGGATTCCGCGATGTGGCGGGAGGCATTCCGCGAGCGCCGTTGTTTGATCCCCGCCATCGCGTTTTATGAATGGGTGGAGGCTCCCGGATGCAAGGCTGCCCCACTGCGGTTCACGCGCGAGGATGACGGGTGGATCATGATCGCCGGAATCTGGGAGGAAGGGGAAACCGGTCCTTGTTTCTCAATGCTCACCACCGAGTCCTCGGCATTCGTCCGAAAAGTGCATGACCGGATGCCGGCCGTGCTTACGGACTCACAAATTGACCCGTTTCTGGATGGTGATCTCCATGAATTCGGGCCGTCAGTGGTGCCGCTTCAGCATGTCGGCGCGGTGAATTTCCTGAAACCTGAACCGCCGCCACCGGTTGATGGGAGCCAGGGGTTTCTTTTCTAAGAGTGTGTCACCAACACTGAACGGAAACTGTTCTCTTGAACATTTCATGGCGCAGGCTAGGATGCTCCCGTGCCTCCGCCCGCCATTGAAATCCTGCGCCGCCAACTCCGGGAAAAGTTCCCGCAGGCGCATGCGATGCGGGCGGAGCCTCAAGCCCGTGTGGACGTGGTGAATCCGTTTTCACCGGATACATTTCCAGCAGGCGGGATTTCCGAAGTGGTCTGTGGCGAGACGGTTTCGGGTCTCTCCCTCTGGGTGTCCGGGTTGCTGGGTGATCCGGAAGAAATCAGTCCACATCCCGAGTTGGTCTTGATCGACGGATCGGATGCCTTCGATCCCGGATCGTTTGGCCGCAATGCGTGTTCGCGGCTGTTATGGGTGCGCTGCCGGGCGGCGCATGAGATGCTCAAGGCCGCCGACCTGCTGGCAAGGGATGGCAACGTGCCGTTCCTGCTGCTGGACGCATCGGGGTTGTCGCGAAGGGAACTGCAGGCGTGTCCGGCATCGGCTTGGTGGCGGTTGAAACGGGTGATCGAGGGCAATGGCAGCCGCCTGGTGGTGATGGCGACGTTTCCCGTGGTGCCTTGCGCTGCCCGCCGGTTTCGAATGTCGGCCAATCTCACGCTCGGTGATTTCGATCTTCCGGCACAAGAACTCCGCCTGCATCTGCGTGTGGAAAACGAACGCCTGCAACGGGTGAACGGATAGCATGTTCGCAGCGCTCCATCTTCCGGACTTCACGGTTTCGGCAATCCTGCGGCATCATGGGGATGGCGGACCCTGTGTCGTGTTGGCCGGGGAGGGTAAGGATGAAACAAAGGGCAAGCTGCCGATCGCGTCACTCAACCGGGCTGCGCGTTTCGCGGGACTGCAAGCCGGTTGGCCGCTCAACCGTGCCCTGGTGCGTTGCCCGGACCTGCGGGTGCTGCCGCGTGACGTGGAGGCCGAGGCATTGTTGTCGGCGGAGTTGGTCGTGCTGGGCGAGTCGCTGACGCCCGACCTTGAATTGACGGCACCGGACCTGCTCACCCTCGATCTATCAGGATGGCGGACCCGGGATGAAACGATGCTGCGTTCGGCTGCGTTGCCCGGTGTGGTGCTGTGGCACGCGCTTGCCGAAACGCCGGATCTCGCATGCCTTGCGGCGTGTCACGAACCGACCTGCGGACGGCGCGTTCGTCCTGAAGATTTGTTCCCGGTACCACTGGCCGTGTTGCACACGTTGGGCAACGGCTCGGCGCCGTTCGGGTTGCTGGATTTGTGGGGGCTGAAAACCCTCGGGGATTTCATGGCATTGCCGCGCCAAGCGCTCATCGAACGACTGGGCCCCGAAACAGGCCGCTGGCACGACCTCCTTCATGGCAAAACCGCCCGCTTGCTGCGCCTTCACCGGCCGCCGGAATCGCTCGCCCAGCACGTCCAATTCGAGGACGCCCTTGTTTCATTGGAGCCACTCGTTTTCACGCTCAAGCGCCTGCTCCACACACTCGCCGGCCGCTTGGCTTCCCGCCACCTCGCGGTATCCGCCACCGAGCTCCGGCTGTTGCTCGAATCCGGCGATACGGTATCGCGCTGCATCCACCTGCCGGAACCGCGCGCTACGGTCGATGGGTTGTTAGCCCCGCTGCAAACCTGGCTGGACTCGCTGCGGCTGGAAGCGGCGATCACCGCGCTGGAACTCGACGTGAGGACGACCTTCGCCACCGCGGCGCAGCGCGAGTGGTTCGGCCGCCAGTTGCCACAACCGGAACGCTGGGCGGAAACGCTCGCGAAACTGGAGGCCCTGTTAGGTCCGGGGCGCGTCGGCATCCCGGTGCCCGCGGCTTCGCACAAACCGGATGCCTTCCATCTATCAGCTTCCGTCAGCGGAAAGCTGGTCGGCAGGGAAACCGATCCCGCCTGCCCGGTCCCGCTGCACCGCTACCGTCCGCCCTTGGAAATCGCCGTCGCCCACGACATCCAAGGACGGCATCCGAGGCCGCTAGCTCTGCTGACAGGCCCACATCCGGGGCGCATCATCGATTCACGCGGTCCGTTTCCCTCATCAAGCTCGTGGTGGGAGCCCGCCGAGGCGTGGCAGCGCCTCGAATGGGACATCCAGGTGACCGACCATCCTCCGCTGCGCCTGGTGCTGCAACCGCCCGACCGCTGGCAACTCGACGGCATCTACCGATGAAGCCGACGTTCTGCGAACTGCACGCGCGCTCGGCGTTTTCCTTTCTCGAAGGCGCGAGCCAGCCGGAAACCATGATCCGGCAGGCGGCCGCGTGCGGCATGGAAACCATCGCCATCACCGACCGCGACGGGTTTTACGGATCGGCGCGCGCCCATCATGCCGCCAAGGAATGCGGAATCAGAGCGCTGGTAGGGGCCATGGTGCGCGGCGAGGATGGAACCGCGTATCCGGTGCTGTGCGCGACGCGCGACGGCTACCGCCACCTGAGCCGTTCTCTAACGGACCTGCACCTGTCGACGGCTTCTTCTCTGACCGCCCATGGCGACCTGATCGCCCTGACCGGTGATCGCGACGGCCCGATCTGCAAGCCGCTGTTGCACGGCGAGCGCAAGGCGGCCCTCCAGGCGGCGGAGCGATTGATCGCGAAATTCGGACGCGGCAACGTGTATGTCGAAATCTTCCGCCATGGTTTGCGCGACGACCGGCGTTTGAACCATGAGCTGATGGATCTGGCGGCGCATCTGAAACTTCCGCTGCTCGCGAGCAACGCGCCGCTCTTCGCCACCCGCGGCGACCGCCGGCTTGCGGACGCGTTCACCTGTCTGCGCCACCACCTGCCGCTCGACCACGCGGGACGTCTGTTAGAACCGAATGGCGAGCGCCATCTCAAGTCGCCATCGGAAATGGCCGCGCTCTTCGCGGACGTGCCCGAGGCTCTCGCCAACTCCGTCAGGCTCTCCGAAAGCATCGGATTCACGCTGGAAAACCTCGACTACCGCTTTCCCGATTATCACGACGGCTGTGGGCATCCGCTCTCGCTCGCCGAACAAGCCACACTGCTCCGGCGCTTCACGTATGCGGGGGCCGCGCGGCGTTATCCGGACCTTGGTCCACGCGTCCGGCAACAACTCGAACACGAACTGGCGATGATCCAGCGGCTCGGTTTTCCCGGCTACTTCCTCATCGTTCATGACCTCGTCGAGTTTGCCCGCGGCCGCGGCATCCTGTGTCAAGGGAGGGGATCCGCGGCGAATTCCGCGGTTTGTTATGCGCTCGGCATCACGGCGGTCGATCCGGTGGGCGGCGGCCTGCTCTTCGAGAGGTTTCTATCAGACAACCGCAAGAGCTGGCCGGACATCGACATCGACTTCCCGTCCGGCGGGCGGCGCGAGGAGGTGATCCAGTATGTGTTCCGCAAGTATGGCGCGCGCAACGCGGCGATGACCGCCAACGTCATCACCTACAGGCCGAAATCCGCGTTCCGGGAAATGAGCAAGGTCCTCGGATTTCCGCCCTCGGTAGCCGACCGTTTTTCCGACAGCCCGTCGGCTTTCCACGGTGAGGACGAGGATGCACCCGCACGCAACCGCCGCGAGGACTTCGAGGATCGGATTTCCAGCATCCTGCCGCCGTCCCATCCACGGCTGTCCGCACTGGCTCATCTCTATCAGGCAGTGCTCGGCATGCCGCGCCACCTCGGCCAGCACTCGGGCGGCATGATCATCTGCGATCACGGGCTGGATGCGGTGGTGCCGCTCCAACCGGCCACCATGCCCGGCCGCACCGTGGTGCAGTGGGACAAGGACGATTGCGAGGACATGGGCATCGTAAAGATCGATCTGTTAGGGCTCGGCATGCTCGCCGCGATGGAGAACGCGCTGGAAATCCGCGCGCGCCGCGGCCAGCCGCTGGACTTGTCGGCCATTCCGAAGGACGACCCCGCCGTATTCGATCTGTTGTGCCGGGCGGACACCGTCGGCACCTTCCAGGTCGAGAGCCGCGCGCAGATGGCCACCTTGCCCATCATGAAGCCGCGGACTTTTTACGATCTCGCCATCGAGGTGGCCATCATCCGCCCCGGGCCCATCGTCGGCGATCTCGTGCATCCCTATCTGAACCGCCGCAACGGCCGCGAATGCATCGACTTCATCCACCCGGACTGTGAGGAAATTCTCGCCCGTACTCTTGGCGTGCCGCTTTTCCAGGAACAGGTGCTGCGGATGGCGATGGTGGTCGCCGGTTTCACTGGAGCCGAGGCGGATGAACTGCGCCGGGCCATGGCTTTCAAACGCAGCGACGAACGCATGGAACGCGTGACCGGAAAACTCCGCCTGCGCATGACCGAACGCGGCATCGCGTCGGACATCCAACAGAAGATCGTCGAATCCATCGGCTCGTTCGCGTTGTATGGTTTCCCGGAAAGCCATGCGATTTCCTTCGCATTGATCGCCTATGCGAGCTGCTGGCTGAAGGTCCATCACCCGGCGGAGTTTTATGCCGGATTGCTCAACCACCAGCCGATGGGTTTCTACTCGGTGAACACGCTGATCCAGGATGCGAAGCGTCGGAAACTGCGCGTGTTGCCGGTATCATGTCTGTCCAGCGCAGCGCAAACGGATGTGATCGACGATGCCACCATCCGCCTCGGGTTGAACCGTCTATCAGGTCTTTCATCCGCGACCATCGACCGTTTGCTGGATGAGCGCGGGCGCGAGCCGTTCCTCATGTTGCAGGATTTCTTGTCCCGGGTGAAACCCACCGCGAAGGAGAAACGCATCCTCGCCCAAGCAGGAGCCTTGAACGATCTGAGCGAGGTCACACACCGCCGCCAGGCCTTGTGGCAGGTTGAGCTTCCGTTATATGACGATCTCCTCGCATCTTCGGAACCCTCCATCGTTTTACCGGCCATGTCGCTTGGCGAACGCCTAACAGCGGATTTCCATACCCAGGGGGCAAGCACCGGCCCGCATCCGATGCGACTGTGGCGCGAGCTGCACGGGAGCAAACAAATCCTGCGCGCCAGGGATCTCCACATCCTGCCGCACGGGCTGCCGGTAAGCATCGCCGGCATGGCCATCTGCCGCCAGCGTCCCGGCACCGCCAAGGGCCATTGCTTCATCTCGCTCGAAGACGAAACCGGCATCGCCAACCTGTTCGTCAAGAAGGAGACCTTCCACCGCCTGCGTCTCGTCATCACCAGTGAATCGTTTCTGTTAGCCCATGGCATCATCCAGCGCTCCGAAGGCGACCAGCCGACCGTCTTCGTCACCGATATCGAACCGTTGCCAGACACCGAGGCGGAACACGCGGGGCACTCGCATGATTTCCACTGACCGCCGCGCCATGCGGTGTGATCATCCTCCACCATGTGCAACTCAGGTCGAAGGGTTCGGAGTTGGTGCCTTGTGGTGTGTGGGTTCCACGTCTATGGCTTCGGCGAACCTTCATGGCTTTGATTTTGAATTCCACCTACCGGGCACCTTTGTGGCTGCCGGGCGGACATGTGCAGACGATCTATCCGGCGTTGTTCCGCAGGATTCCGGCGGTCGCGTCCCGAGCGGAGCGCCTGGAACTCGCGGATGGCGACTTCATTGATTTGGAGTGGTCGGGAAACGGCGGCCCGCGACTCGCCATCCTTTTGCATGGTCTCGAAGCGGATCTGAAGGCCGGCTACATCCGGGGCATGGCCGCCGCATTGATCCGCCGGGGTTGGGACGTGCTCACCTGGAATTTCCGGGGCTGTGGCGGCGAACCGAACCGCCTGCTTCGCATGTATCACAGCGGCGCGACCGAGGATGTGCACCTGGTGGTTTCCCATGCGCTTGCGAGCCATCCGGCGCGGTCCATCGATCTCGTCGGATTCAGCGTCGGCGGAAATCTCCTGTTGAAATATCTCGGCGAGCGTCCGGCGGAACTCCCGCAGCGCCTGCACCGGGCGGTGGCCTTTTCGGTGCCGTGTGATCTGGCTTGCTCCTCGCGGCGGCTTGCCCTGTCCTCTAACCGGATTTATATGGAGCGTTTTCTGATCGCCATGCGGGCGAAGATCCGGGCGAAAAACGCAATGTTTTCCGATCATCTCGATCTCACCGGACTCGACCGCATGCGCACGTTCCGCGAATTCGACGACCGATACACCGCGCCGCTCCACGGCTTCCGCGATGCCGAGGATTACTGGGCGCGAAGCAGCTCGCGTCAGTTTCTCCCGCACATCAGGCTGCCCACCCTGCTCATCAGCGCGGCGAACGATCCATTCCTCGGCCCCGGTTGTTATCCGCGGGAAGAGGCGGCGGACAGCGCGTGTTTTCACTTCGAATGCCCGGCCACCGGAGGCCACGTCGGCTTTCCCACTTTCGGCGGCGGTGAGTATTGGTCGGAAACCCGGGCTGTGGAATTCCTGACGGATTGTCAGTAGGTCAGCCGGTCTGGATCAAGGCGTAGTCGTTCGGCGCTTCCCCAAATCCTCCGCCGGATCGCGCTGACCCGGCGGTCCGGTGAAAAACAACATCGTTAAGGACCGTTTGTAGGTTTGTTCGTGCCAGAGGGAAATGGACGCTTCCTGCCGCGCCGGTGCCGTGGTTTCCAACGATACAAGCCATCATGAATCCGAAACCGTATGCCCTGGTGTTTGTGTCCTTGCTTCTCGCTGCGAGCGGTATCGCCCGGGAGACCAGGCCGCTGGCCGAGCGCCAGCAGGAATTCCTGTCGTGGAAATTCGGGATGTTCATTCACTTCAACATCGCCACGTTCAACGAAAGGCAGTGGGCCAATGGTCATGAGGATCCTGCCAGTTTCGCGCCTTCACGGCTCGACTGCGGTCAGTGGGCAGATGCCGCCAAGGCAGCGGGAATGAAATACGCCGTGTTCACGGTGAAGCACACCGGCGGTTGGTGTCTGTGGGACAGCCAGGACACCACGCACGACATCACGGCGTTCAGGAACTTCAAGGATGGCAAGGGCGATCTCGTGCGCGAATATGTGGATGCCTTCCGGGCGCGTGGATTGAAGGTCGGTCTGTATTATTGCATGCCGGGAGATTTTTCCCAACGCGTCAACAACAAGCTGCTGCCCGGCCAGACCGATCTGCACGGTTTGCCGCCGGAAGCGGCGGGCGATTACGCCGGCTTCATCAAGAAACAACTGACCGAACTGCTGACCCGTTACGGCACGGTGGACCTGATGTGGTTCGACCAGTATTCCAATAAATACACCGGGGCCCAGTGGAGAGAGATCAAGGCGCATGTCCACTCGATCCAGCCGGACTGCTTGGTCATTGCTAACAACTCCACCGATTTCAAGGACACCGACATCCACAGCTACGAATATCCTTTTTTGAAGACAGTGGGGCGCAAGGCGTTGCCGCCGGAGCAAAACCCATACCCTGCCGAGATCTGCGATTGCCTCACGCCGGGGGCATGGTTCTGGCAGACAAAACTGAACGAAAAGAGCGTGACGGGAGCGGCGGACGTGGTGGCCATGATCAAGCTCAGCAATTCCCGCAAGGCCAACTACCTGCTCAACGTCCCGCCCGACCGAACAGGACGCCTGCCTGACATGTTGGTGCGGCGGCTCGAGGAGATCGGGAAACTATTGCAGGAATCGGGAAAAGAATAGCTGGTCTGAACGACCACGGGACAGCCCCGACTGGCGCGAGACGCAGGCCGCAACACTGCTCAATGCCCATGGCCGTCCTGTCAAACACTACGGTGACTTGGATCTTGATATGTCTCGGTTGAAGCTCGATCAGGCCGGGGCGATATCTCGGTTTTTCGCATGAATTTCATGCCCAAATGTGGTCCGCCGTGGCTGTCCGCCACACATTGACAGGCTGGGTGAATCCGTCGAACATCCGCACGCGCTTGCGTAGCAACCGATTCGCACCATGAACCATCGCATCTCCCGTCGTGAGTGTCTTCGCCTTGCCGGGACCGCTGTGGCAGGCGTCGTTGTCACCCCACAGTTGTTGTCAGCCGCTCCCGCAGACACAGCCGCAGGCGTTCATCCCGCAAACCTTCAGCCCAACTCCAAGTTCCGGCCGATGTATGACGCCCTTGCCGCGCAGATGCGCCAGCTTTACGGCATCTGCCGCGTGAAGATTGACGGGCACGAACTGCTCCGGCCCTGCGCCAGTCCATATTATAACGGTCTCTGGCATGATGATTTCACATGGCCACACATTGGGTTGCCCGAACTGCAGAAAACGCCCGTGATGCGCGATACCATCGCCTGGCTCACCGACGCCATGGTGGATTTACCCGTCGTGGCGGATCGGATTGAGTTCGACGGCACGGCGGTGATGAGTCCCGGCCCTTGGAACGCCAGGCCCATGAGCGAGGAGATGACCCTTCATCTGCCCGCCGCGTGGACACGGCTCCTGAGTCACGCCGACGCGGCGGGCATCGAGATTCCGCGCCGGAAAGATTGGGCGAAACTGCTGGAACGCAGCTTTGCCCGCGTGCATTTCTCCTTCGGCCTCGTCTGGAACGATCCGCAGCGCAACACCGTGGCGTTCGGCTTCTACGATTCCATCAAACTGAACGGCCTTGTGCTCATGACGAGTCTCGTGATGAAGCGTGGATTGGAACACGCGGCCGACCTGTTTGAAAAGGAACTCTCCGCCGAAACCATTGCCGACTGGCGAGGCAAGGCCATGGGCATCGGTGAAAACCTGCATCGTTTGTTCGACGCGGAAATCGGCGGCTTCGTGGGCGCTACCAAAGTCGGACGTGGCTTCGACGTCTGGGGCAACGGCCTTGCCTGGCCCTTGGCCGACGCCGGGCAGCGCGGCGTGATCGCCGAATCCTTCCGCAAGCATCGCTCCGCGATTTTCGCCCGCGGTTGCACGCGTCAGACGCCCTATCCCGAAGGTTGGCCTGGCACCACCGGCAAGGGCTACCAGAACCAGGGTTTCTGGGCGACCGGCACGGGATTTGTTCTGCCCGCGCTGGCGGAAGCCGATCCTGACTTCGCACTCCAGCTTGCCCAAGACCTCGTGGACAATCTGGACAAGTTCAAGCGCCACGAGTTCATCGACGCCGATGGAAAACCCGGCGGCCCGGCGGATTTTCTCGGCTCGCTTTCCTTGCCGCTCATCGGCATGCGCGCCATCCTCGAAGGACGTCCGGTATTGGATTACTTGTGATTCACTCCTCGATCAATCAGGAGCCCTGTTCAACAGGCAGCAAACAAATATCCGTGGAGGAATCAGGATGCCGGTTGGCGGTTTCCGGAATGATACCATTTCGCTAAATTAATGTGACTCCACTGTTTTGTTCGAAGCGTTTACTTGATCGAGCAGCCAGCTTCGACCTACCAACCGCAACACTGCTGCGGCATCATCCCAAAAGCGCTGCAGGGCGGGCAAGGTCGCCTCCCTCAATT
>CANBTO010000139.1 GCA_947372405.1 Verrucomicrobiaceae bacterium | reverse complement strand
GATGACAACCGCCGTGTCCGGCAGGCCTTCGAAATATCCGATGGCCGCCATGTGATCTCACGCGAAGGAAGCCATGTCGTGCTGATGGCAGTGGTGCGAGGAAAGCCCGGCGAAATGGCGTTCTCCGACCTGGAATTCGCGCTCAGGCGCATCGAAGATCATTTCCGGGAACTGTTCAGCACGGAGGGCTCCGAACTGCTCCTTCCGCTGCAACCGTTTCTTGAAGACTGCCTGCTCATCCAAGCTCCCGCCAGCGCGGCTTGAAGCACAGCCGGCTTGACCGCGCGGCGTCGAGGGACCATTCGTTGGCAACGCATGTCCGCATCCCGGCGAATCGCTCTCTTTGGCGGAACCTTCGATCCCGTCCACCTCGGACATATCCGGATCGCGGAAGCCGCCAGAAACGCGCTCTCGCTGGACGAAGTGCGATTCATTCCTTGCCGAGTTTCACCCCACAAACTAGCCGGACCGCCTACCAACGCCGCGGACCGCGTCGAAATGCTTCGCATCGCCACGCGCGACATGTCGTGGGCCGTGGTGGACGACTGTGAGACACGTCACGAAGGACCGTCCTATTCGTGGAAAACCGCCGACGAAATGGCCGCACGCTTTCCTGCTGCCCGGCTTTTCTGGATCATGGGAAACGATCAATGGAAGGCCCTCTCCACCTGGGCCCGTCCCGACCGACTCGCCTCTACCGTGGAGTTCATCGTCTGCACTCGCGACACCGCGCCCGAATCGCGTGAAGGATATGTCATGCATGCCGTGCAGATGCATCATCCCGCATCCGCCACCGCCATCCGCCAAGCCATCGCCGTCGGGCAGACAAAGCATCCATGGCTGGATCCGGTTGTCGCGGAATGGATTGAGAAACACGGGCTTTACCACGCGTGAAGCGCACCTGCTGGCTGGTCACTCATGAACATTGGCCATCTTTTCAAATCGAAACAGGCGGTCTCCACCTGCCCCCCGTAATATCTGTTAGGTCATGCACTTCAGGGCCAAGGCAGGCAGTAATCAAAGCGGTGTCTGGCGCTTCTTCAGGTAGGCAAGGCGGCCCTGTCTTCACCAAGACCGAGGCGGACAATCGGGCTCCGCTGGTCAATTCGACCTTTCGGGTTTGAGATGCCGGAGGACGCCGTCACTTTGGCAGCGGATCAAAGCGGAATCTCGCCTGCTGACGGCGCAACTGGGAATCGTCCGGCATGAAATTGACAGCCTTCTTGGACCATTCGATGGCTTTCGCCCGGTCGCCCTTGGCAAACTGGGTTTCCGCCATGGTGTCGAGATAAGCGGCCTGCCAGGGACTGTTTGCGAGCGCCTTGCGCAAGTGGTTTTCCGCATCGTCGAGCTGGCGCATGGCGCGGGATGCGAACCAGGCGGCGGTGTTGCGCGTGTTGTCGCAGTCCGGATAGCGTTTGATCATGTCCGCCATCTGCTCCCATGTCTGGCGGAACCATTCGTCGTGTTCCTTGATCAGACCCGCTTTGCGCAGCGCGGGAAAGAAGAAATCCGCAAGGGAGCCGTCCTTGGAGAACGTCCGGTGACACTTTTCAAGGACGGCGATGGAGCCTGCGCGGTCGGATGACAGGTCGGCGAGGGCGCGCGCCGTGTCCGCCTGGAGGCGCATGCGCATCAGCGGCAGGACGCTCGCTCCGGAGTTGTCCAATGCCGAGTAAATGCGAGCGACCATTTCGGAAGTGGAGGCGGCTTCCTTCCATGAGCCTTCTTCCAAAAGAGCATCCGAGTGGATCTTGATGATCTGCCCGTAATCGCCGGTTTCCGGGTCCGATTCGAAGGCGGCTCTCGCCCACCACGCGGCGGCACGCTTGTAGTCCCGTCCGAATGCATATCCGTTTCCGATGCGAATGGCCAGGCCGGGGTCTCCGAGGTAAAACTTGTCCGCCCATTCGTCATGAGTGACCGCATCCTCCTCGCGACCCGCCTGGCGTAAGGCTGCAGCGGTGTATGCGTGAAGATCCGCCCCACCCTCCTGCTTGGCGTCGTTGATGATGGAGATTTGTTTGAGAAGAACCTTCACGGCGTCGTTCCAGCGGTCCACGGCTGATAGATGAAGGATGTGCTGGCCCCAGAAAACTTCGTTGCGGGCGTCTTCCGGCAACAGGTCCCATGCCTTGAGGCTGTTGGCGACATCGCCAGCCTGTCCGCACAGGCGCGAGATGCGCTGCACCATGGCGTCTTTCCGCCCGGCTGGGGCCGCTTCGACGGCCTTCCATGCGAGGGCCATCCATTTTTCACGAAGCTTGTCCGGGTCTGGTCCGATGCCGAAAAGAGCGAGCATCGCGTCGAAGCGTTCGGCACGGCTCGTCTTGGGAGAAATCTCCTCAAGCCAGTCCCACCAGTCGGTGTTCTGGTTGTCATCCCCGAATGCGGCGGTCACCAGATCTCCCCAGCGTTTCTCGTCATCACCTGCCCATGCTGCGGCGATTTTCCTGCCCAGACGCGGCGCGCCAAGTGCGGTTTCACGAGTGCTGAAAAACTGGCTGAAGAGATTCAGAAACACACCGGAGTCCTTCTCTGCTAGAGTGGCCAGGGGTTCCAAAAACACGGAAGACGCCTCGTCGTTCAGCCCCCTTCGTTCAAGAAACGAAGCCAGCGCCAGAAGCTCTCCATCGTGTTCCGAAACCCCATGTTGGTCTTCGATCTCGTCCTTGGTGAGGCGGTCCACGCGTTTCCTCACCCACGGGAGATAATCCGGGTGATCGGGATCCAGCCCGAATGCTTTCATCGCCTCCGGAATGCGTTCGAGTGACTCGAAGTGCGAGAACGCGGTGAGCGGCTGGGTTTTGGTTAGAGTCTCTTCGGCGGCGGTGGTTTCCCCGAGAAGAAACAAGGTGTTCATCGCCACCGAACGCTCGGAAGGATCGCGCTGGGCCAACGCCCGGAGGAGCGGATCCAGATCGGACTGGCGGACCTTCTGTCCCATCCACCGCCTGGAGACGATGGAGGAATAAGTGGTGCTCGCGATTGGGTTTTCATTTTCCTCCGGCTTCAAGCGCAGCCATGGCAAGGGATCTCCAGACAGACCGGCCATGGCGGCGGCGATTTTTGTCTCACCCACCGTTTGAGCGACCGCCAGCGCACCCTTCAAATCACCGGCCGCACGGTATAGTGCGAGCTGCCAGAGTTCGGATTTTTTGCCCTTGATCGCCTTGGCCCGGTTCAACTCCTCGTCAAGAGTGCCGTGGCTGCGATGGAATTCCGCCAACGCCATCAGTCCCGCATTATCCGCCGGAGCCAATTCGAGAAACTCACGCGCACCGGCTGCGTCTCCCTGAGCTAGGCGCTCACGGGCCGCCCTGATGGCGACGCCATTCACCGTAGGGCGGAGCTTTTCGCGGGCTTCGGCGCTGGTTTCGGAGGCATAGAGCTTGAGCATCTGCCGCCATGCCTTTTTGTTCCTCATCTTACCCATCAGGGTGGTTTTTTCCGTGATGGACGCCTTGCCATAACGCTCGACCAAGGCGATGACACCGGGGTCCGTTTCAGGCGTGACGTGAAGCTGGATCTTGCGGATCAGGTCACGCGTGCGAAAAACCAACTCCGGATCCTGGCTGTTGAGGGCCACTTTCAGCACTGGCAGAACTTCCTCTCCCAGTTCCCAGATCCTCGTGCTGGCCTGCTCGCGGACGCGGAAACTCTCATCCGAGAGCTGGCGGACCAAGGCTTGGATCTCCGCATCCGTCCGCCGCGAGGGAGCCACTACTGGCGGTTCCACTGTCGCCGCCTCGAAGTCCGGAAGCACTAACAGGAGAGCGAGAGCCGTTGGAAACCAGAATCTCATGAGCACAGGAACGTCGGTTGTTTTCGGGATCATTCAATTCGCTTTGTTTGAGGCCGGAGCATTTGTCAGGCGGCGAAACTCTCGCCACAGGAACACGTTACCACCGCGTTCGGATTGCTCACCTTGAAACCGCCCTGCTGCAAGTCGTCTGAAAAATCCAACTCGCTGCCGCTCACGAACAAAGCGCTTTTAGGATCGATCACCACGTTCACCCCGTTGCTCGGCACCATAATGTCGCGGTCGCGAGGACCATCCACCAGATCCATCTTGTATTGGAGTCCGGAACACCCGCCACCCACGACGGCGATACGCAACGCGCCGTCCGGCCGCCCCTGGCGATCCAGCAACTCCCGCAGATGCGAGGACGCTCCGTCCATCACACGCACGAGCTTTTCGTTGCCGATCTTGAAATTGACCGTCGGATTCATGGGGACAAAGTGCCCTCCGCAACTCCCTGCGTCAATCCCGGCCATGCGCAGACCCGGCGGCCCGCTGAAAAAACAAACGAGCCACCCGCTAAGGTGGCTCGTTTGGGAAAACGGTTGATGGGAAACAGGATCAGGAATCCGCGCCTTCGGTAGCCTCAGGAGCGGCGGTTTCAGCAACCACGGCCTCAGGAGCAGCCTCCACGGCCACTTCCGCGACCTTCTTGGCAGCCTTCTTGGCCGGGGCTTTCTTGGCGGCGGCCTTCTTGGCCGGGGCCTTCTTGGCGGCGGCTTCCTTCTTGACGGCTGGCTTCTTGACGATGCCGCCGAGTTTCGCCTGTTCCTTCTTGCGCTTCAAATAGTCGGCGCGACGGCGGCGTTTGATGATCTTGTTCGATTGTTGGCCCATGGTTGGTGCCCATTGGCTAGGGACTAACCTACTTGGGATCAAGGGAAAATCTTCGCCATAGTCCACTCAGAGTGGTTTCGCATTCGACAAGTCCCCTTCCCCCACCCCAGATTCCCGCCCCATGGCAGGTCTCATCATCGCTCCACGAGCACGCATTTTTCACGGTCACGAGTGGGTTTACGCCACGGAAATCAAGAAATCCTTCGGTGATCCGCAGCCAGGCGACGTGGTCACGCTCAAGGATTTCCGCGACCGCCCGCTCGGCTCGGCGATTTACAATCCTCAGTCGCAGATCGTCGCCCGTCGTTTTTCCAGACGCCGTCAGGACCTGGACCTCGACTTTTTCACCCGCCGCATCCGCCAGGCTTTGGAATACCGCCAAAGATCCGGCATCGATGAGACCTTGTGCCGTGTCGTCTGGAGCGAATCCGATGGCATCCCCGGCCTGATCGTGGATCGTTACGGTGACCACCTTTCCGTCCAGACCCTCACGCTCGCCATGGACCTGCGGAAGGAAATCATCCGTGACGCGCTCGTTTCCATTTTCTCCCCGAAATCCATCGTCCTGAGAAACGATTCGCCCTTCCGCAAGGCCGAGGGCATGGAACCTGGCATCGAGATGCTCTACGGCGATAACCCCGGCGCGTTCGTTGTTAGTGCGAACGATCTGGATTTCGAAATCGACCTCTTCGACGGCCAGAAGACCGGCCTCTACCTCGACCAACTCCAGTCCCATGCCGAGGTCGCCAGGCTTGCCAAGGGCAAACGTGTGCTCGACTGCTTCACGAACCAGGGCGGCTTCGCTCTCGCCTGCGCCAAGGCCGGCGCCGCGAAAGTCACCGCAGTCGATGTCTCCGCCAGCGCTTGCGAGGCCGCACGCCACAACGCCAAAATCAACGGTGTGGAAATCGAGGTGCTCGAACACAACGTCTTCGATTTCCTCAAGCATGCGAAACCGGAATACGACCTCATCATCCTCGATCCACCGAGTTTCACCCGCAACAAGAAGACCCTCATGGACGCCATGCGCGGCTACAAGGAGATCCACCTGCGATCGCTCAAGCTGCTGGAAAAAGGCGGCATCCTCTCCACCTTCTGCTGCTCCCATCACGCCAGCCGCGAACTGTTCCTCGAAAACATGGCGGACGCCTCGGTGGATGCCAAGAAGTCGCTTCGTCTGTTAGGCGAGCACAGCCAGCGGGCGGATCACCCGGTGCTGATCACCATTCCGGAAACCGGCTATCTCAAAGGCTTCACGGTGGAGGTCATCGCGACAAGGTGACTCCATCAGCCGCCCGCGTCGCAAAGCCCAGTCTCGCGACAAAGTCCTCCGGCTCATCCGGTGACAGCACCACAGTGCGCATGGAATACCTCAGCACCACGGTGCGTTTCAGATCGGTGACGTATGCCCGGTAGAAACCGAGGCTTTTGCTCCAATACCAGCCGGTGATGGAATAGCCGCCGCCGTTGCCGCAGGTGCGGATGCTGCGTTTCATCGCATCCGGCTGGATTTCAGCGGACTTGAGTCCGACGCGTTCCAGGCGGGTGTCCCAGAACAAACGTCGGATCAGGATGGCGTCCTCCGTGATGGTATAACTCCGGACGACGAATGGCAGGCATCCCACGATCACCACCAGTGGCAGCCAGCTTGCAGCAGTGATCGATGGAGTGACGAGTTTCCCAAGCATCAACGGCGTGCCCACGCTCGCGCCAACACACAACAAGGTGACCAGCACGGATGAAACAATCAGCAATTTTCCCCACGGTGCCTTGTAAGTTTTCATGTGCTTTGTGACAAACCAAGCTTCGCCGGGACTACCGATTGATCAAGCCGGGAAAATGTAACCAAGGACTTGAGTCCGTGGTTTCGATTTGAAGACGGACTGAACTCCATCACCAACCTCATCAAGCCGTCGGAGCCAGGATCTCCCGCGCCCGCTTCAACGCGTCATCGAAATGAGCGACGAGGTTTTGCCGACCGATGACCTCGACGAAACCCGCCTTGCGGAGCATGTCGAGCGGTTGGCGGTGCAGACCGCTGAGGATGACGGTGCCGCCGTGTTTCTGGAAACGCTCGATCACGCTTTCCAGCGTGTTGAGCGCGGTGGCGTCCATCGCGGAGACAAGGTGCAGGCGCAGGATGAGGACTCTCGGCAGTTCGTTGAGGCGCTCGATGGCATCCTCCATCTTTTCCGCCGCACCGAACAGGAAGGGGCCGAAGATCCGGTAGACCAGGACATCCGCGGGGATCTCCTTGCCCGCCACCAACTGCTCCGGGGACTCCAGCACGTCGGATTCAAAAACCTGCGAAACCTCGGTGGTGTCCGAGACACGCTTGATGAAAAGCATGGCCGCCAGAACCATGCCGACCTCCACCGCCACGACAAGATCGAAAATAACCGTTAGAGCGAAGGTGGTCACCAGCACCACGGCGTCGCTCAGCGGCATGAGGCGCAGGCGTTTCATCTCGTGCCACTCGCCCATGCGCAGCGCCACGAAGACCAGCACCGCGGACATCGCCGCCATCGGCACATAGGCAGCCCATTTCGCGAAAAGCAGGATGATGCCTAACAGCGTGAAGGCGTGGACCATGCCGGATACCGGCGAGCGACCGCCGTTGTTCACGTTCGCCGAAGTTCGGGCGATGGCTCCGGTGGCCGGCAGCCCGCCGAAGAACGGGCAGACGATGTTGGCGATTCCCTGCGCGACGAGCTCGGTGTTGCTGTCATGGCGGTCGCTGCTCAAGCCGTCCGCGACGACGGCGGAAAGCAGCGACTCGATGGCACCTAACACTGCGATCGCCGTGGCCGGGCCAATGAGATCGCGTGCCATCGACCATTCGAAGTGTGGCCACGAAACCGCAGGCAGCCCGGCGGGGATCGCACCCGCGCCGAACTTGGAGCCGATGGTGGAGATGCCGAGGCTATCCTGCCAGCCGCAGGTCGCCACCAGCACCGTGGCGCCCAGCATCGCCACGATGGAACCGGGCACGCGTTTCAATCCAAGCTTCGGCCAGAAGATGATCACCAACAGACAGACCGCCGCCAGGACGAGCGTGGGGACATTGACATCCGCGACATGCCTCGCAAGCCACTCAAGACGTCCTGCGAACTCGCGCGGCGCGGCTTCTTTCGTGTGGATGCCGAGGAAATCTCCTGACTGCGTGGCCATGATGGCCACCGCGATGCCGGTGGTGAAGCCGCTGGTGACCGGCCACGGAATGAACTTGATGAGCGAACCCATTTTCGCGAGGCCCATGATGATGAGAATCACGCCCGCCATGACGGTGGCCATCATGAGGCCCGCATAGCCGTGTTTTTCGATGATGAGCAGGATGATCGGCACGAAGGCCGCAGTCGGCCCGCCGATCTGCACGCGGCTGCCGCCGAGCGCGGATATCAGAAACCCTGCGATAATGGCAGTGAAAATCCCGAGCGCGGGCGCGGGAAATGGCGTTGCCACACCCACTGGCACGCTGGCAATGCCGAGCGCCAGGGCCAGCGGCAGGGCGATCATGCCGACCGTCAGGCCGGCCATCGCATCGTTGACCAAATGTACACGGCTGTAGCCGCCATTGAACAATTCCAGCGACCGTGGCCTGAACCGCGCCCTCACCGAAGTGATCCGAACCTTCCCATCCTGCATAGACAAGCTCCTTGTCCGTCGTTTCCTGGCGGGCGGACGAAGGCTGTGGGCCGATGGCACCCGGCACAAGTGAAATCAGTCCCCTCAGCAAACGATGCGCAGCATGCGGCTTAATACTCCTCTTCCTCGTCCTCACCGCGCACCGGCGGGATCAGGTCCTCGCGCATGAGCAGGCGATGGAGATCGAGATCGTCTAACAGATCGGCGTGTGTGTCGCGCACGGTGGCCGCATAAGGGATGATGCGGTCCAGTTCGGCGATGGCGCAGTGCACCATGGAAGAGATGATGTCCGAGTCGAAACGTTCGCGTTCGAAGAGGTTGGTGATGCGGAACACGAGCATCCCGCGGTCAAGATCGTATTCGAAGCCGCCCAGCGTGAGCTGCTTGTTCGCGCGGGCGAGCAGTTCCAGCACCGCTGGCAGATGCTCCTCATCGAGCGCCATCAGCGACTCAGAGACGATGCTAAGCGCGTTGAGCTGCGGATACGCCTGCGCGATCAGATCGACCCGCGTGTGGTGCGCCTCGAAACCGGCGCGCAGGACGTCGCGCCCTTCGACGAGTTCGCAATGCCAGCCGTTCCGGCCGAAGGTTTCCTCGACGGTGAGGATTTGACGTGAGTGGGTTCGCATGGGCCGACTATGGAATCCGGGGTGGAGAATGGACAATGATTTTCAGGTGGGCCGCGGCAACTCAGGATTTCCCTGTGGAAATGGTCAGCACCTTCTCTTCGCCCGGTTTCAAGACCAGCTCGTGGAGCAGAACGAAATCGTCCGCGACCGTCACCGTGTCGGCGGCCTCGTCGCATTTCGGATCCGCCATACGCACCGGCAGCATCGCGAACACATTGCCCTTCCACTCCTTGTTACCGGGGTTGCTCACCCGCAGCACGGTTTGTTCAGCAGTGGATTTGACGAAAGTCATCTCATATTCAGGGTGTTCCGGTTTCGCGAAGCCGGCACGCCATGCCGGATCACCGTAGAACGCGACCACATCGCGGTCATGGGTGAGTCCCAGAGCGTCCTTGGAGGATTCTTTGGTGAGATAACCGGCTTCGGCCAGCGGTTTCATCGATGCCTCTTCTTTCAGCCACGGTGTGAGATCATCGTCATTAAACTCGACCGACAGCGCCTTCGGGAAACGCCGCTGGGTTTCCGCTATCATATCCTGATTGTTGAGGAAAAACGACTCGGCCAGGGACAAGCGGTCACCCTGGGAGGTAAAGACTTTCAAGGTCCCCCACCCCATCCGACCGTACCATGTCGGCACGACGTAGCCAACCAGTTGATTGAAGCCGCCGGCGCTCAGCGCGGTGACGACCATGCTGTTGCGGGTGCGCCGGGCGTCACCTAACAAACAATTGCCTGCCCCGAGCCATACTTTCGGCGGACCTTTTCCGGTCGCAAGCACAGGCGCTCCGAGGGTTTCGCAATGGGCGATCATTTCGTCCTCTTTGCCCTTGAACAAGGCTCCGCCGAGGAACCGGGCGAATCCATTCAGTTGGTCCTTTCTCAACACATGGAAACGATTGCCATAACTCACCAGCAGCCCGCGGCTGAACGGCATTTCGAGATTGTATTGTGTGGCGTGCGAACTGGTTACCATGAAGTCCGGCTGGTCCTCGTTCCAGCGTTTAGCGAATTCGAAAACAGTTCCCTCATTGTCGTCCGGCATCGTCACCACCACCCTGGGTTCCTTGCCTGCCGAGGTTTCCACATTGCCCGCCGCGCCATCGCTGAAGACGCTGTTCTTGCGCAAAGTCTCATGGCTGCAACCGGTCGTGTGCAATCCGCTCTTCAGCACCACCGGGCCTTCGTCCGACGCGATTCTCAACGCGTCCGCCGCTTCGTATCCTGTGATGATTCCCCACAAACAGTCGCCATAGATATCATCATCGATTTTGCGCGTGATGCGGTTCATTATGACCACGAAGGCACGATCCAAGGAGGAGGGTTCCGCGATCACGCAAACGAAACGAGGGCGATCCTTGCGCAGGC
>CANBTO010000138.1 GCA_947372405.1 Verrucomicrobiaceae bacterium | reverse complement strand
CGGCAACGTCGTCCAGGCGATGTCCCAGGCGCAGGCGCACGGCCTCAACGCATGGTCCTATTTCCAGTCCAAGAGCACCAAACAGGCCATCGCTGAAAACGCACTCGACATGCTCAAGACGGAGAACAAACCCGGCAGCGAAGCGGCGATCCAAAAGTATGAGGAGAAGATCGCCCGATATGACAAGGAGAAGGCAGAAATCAAGACCCAGGCGGAAGGCTTTGAAAAGGAATACAATGACATCAATGTGTTCGACGACCAGTTCGACATGACCGAGGCGTTTCTATCCATCGCCATCGCGATGTTCGGCATCACCGCACTGACGCAGAAGAAGCCGTTGTTCTATTTCGCCTGCCTGTTGAGCGCGAGCGGTGTCACTTTCGGGCTGACGGCCTTCATGCACGTCAGCCTGCACAATGATTTCATCTCGAAGATCCTCGGTTGAGCCAGCGGCTCACTCCTCTTCTTCTGAAGCACCATCATCCGGCACGGACTCCTCGTCGTCCGCTGCCGGATGTTCTGTTTCCACAGGAGCGCTTTCCTGCACGGCCGATTCTTCCGCAAAAACCGGTTCGGGCACGCGGCCGTTGTTTTCCAACAGGACGATGACCTCGTTCTGCACGGCTTCGACCTGCGAGAGCGGGATGTCCGGATCACGGATCAGATAGATGGTGCCGGACTTGCGGTGCTCGTAGACGCGCAGGATGCCGTTGGGAGTGCGCTGGCTGTCCGTTTCGCGCAGGATTTTCTGGCGCTCAAGCATCACGGCGAGGATATAGCGGGTGTTTTCCGTATGGTCCTCGTCCTCTTCGACGAGGCGGTTGAGGATCTCCTCGGCGCTGAGTTTTTCGGCGGCGTCGGTGTTGTCAACGCCGCCAGGGGCCGAAAACGAGGTTTTCCAGAACGAGAAAGGCTTGTCCGCCACGGCCGGGAGGTTCTCCCACGCCTCAAGACAATAATCCCGGCGGAGATAGCCGCTGGATTCCGGATCCGGATAGAGTGCGGTGACGATGGTCTCACCATCGGCGAAGGCGCGCTGGGTGGCGGCGCATTCGCGGGAGCGTGAACGGACGTGCCAGGGTTCTGTTAGGGCCATAGGGTTGAAACGTGGATTCGGGGATGAAAATCAAACACCACCGGGCAGCAGCGCGCGGAGGGTCTGATAGATCGGCCTGCCGGTGATGCGGCGGTGGAAGAGGTAGATGCCGATGATGGCGAAGGTGGTGTCCGGCAGCCATGCGGCCACGGCCGGATTGAGCGTGCCGGATTCGCCGAGAGCCAGCACGATGTTGCTGACCAGCAGCATGAGCGCGGAAAGCATGACCGCGAGCACGATGGCCCCGCCGGGACCACGGCGCGAGAAATGGATGGACAGCGGGGTGGCTAACAGAACGGTGACGAGACAGGCGAAGGGCAGCGCCCAGCGGTAGTGCCACTGGGTGAGGTACGGTTCGGGATCCACAAAGGTCTGCTGCGCCGAGTAACCGGAGAGCCAGGTGCTCAGGTCAGGGATGCCAAGATACTCCGCGCTCAGGCCGGGCTTGATAAGCTGCCACGGCGTCTCCGTCCACGTTTCCACTTTCAGCGGACCCTCATGCTGCTCATACTCAGGCGCACCGTCCGGAGAAAAATGTCCGATGACCGGGTTTTCGAAAACCCACTGCCGCCGCTGCCGGTCCCAGGTGGCGCTGCTCGCTGAAATCCGCGTTTCGATGGACTGATCCTTTCCGGTGGTCGTGACCTCCACATTGCGCAGCGGCCTGCCTTTCTGATAGTCCGCGGGAAACGTGCCGATCATCCACAGTCGGCGTTCCTTGGGATTGCGGTAGAGCACCTGGGTGGCCTCAGTCGCCTCCTTGCCGCTGGCCTCGGCGATGATGTCGTCCACCTGACCGTTAGCCACGGGAGCCCAATGATAGTTCAAACCAAGGCTGAAAAGGCTGGCGAAAAAACCGATTACGACCAAGGGCATGGTGATGCGCAGAACCCCGCGCCCGGACTGGATCATGGCCACGATCTCACGGCTTTTGGAAAGCTTCCCCAACGAATACAGCAAGGACAGCAACAGGCTGTATGGCAGCAGCAGCAACAGGATGGCCGGCGAGCGGGTGGCGTAGTAGATGCCAACCATGCGCAGCATGTGCTTGGAGCTGCGGATGTCCCCGATCTTGTCGCTGAGATCGATGAGCAGCCAGATCATCACCAGCGCGGACAGGCAGATGGCGAAGATGCCGAAAAACTGGCGCAGCAGATAGCGGTCCAGCGTTCCTCCCAGCGCGTAGAACAACGCGGTAACGGACGGCAGGAAACAAAGCGCCATGAGCACCATCGGGCGCGCCAAATGAGCCTGCACGTCTGAATCCGGAAAGCCGAGGAGTTGCTGCGCCACAGCCCGGTTCTCCATGTGCACCAACACCGTGCACAGCCCTGCTCCCAGCACCGCAAGCAGCAAGGCCGGCAGAAAACGTGTGGCGTTGATGCGAAGATGGTTCATGGGCGCCGCGTGACGCGGAGATTGGCCGCAGCCGGGCGGGGGTGTCGAGTGTGATATGATCGCGACTGAACTCACCAGGGCGGCAGGCCGAGCATTTCCGGCAGTGCCTCGCGCGGACGCCAAGTGAGGATCTCCGGCTCACCCGCGGTGACGAGCACGGTATGCTCGAAATGCGCGGAGGGTTTGCGGTCCTCGGTGATTACGGTCCAGCCGTCTTCCAGAATGCGGACGGAGGGAACTCCGGCGTTGACCATCGGCTCGATGGCGAGGGTCATGCCGGGCATGAGCGTCGGCGATTTGCCCTGCGGCCTGAAGTTGGGCACCTGCGGTTCCTCGTGAAGACGGCGACCCACGCCATGGCCCACGAACTCACGCACGACGGTGAAGCCGCGCGGCGCGACAAACTCCTCCACCGCTCCGCAAAGATCGGCGAGTTTCTTTCCTGCGCGGGCGTGGCGGATCGCCTCGAACAAGGATTGTTCGGTGGCAGCTAACAGACGCTTCGTTTCCAACGGGATATCCCCCGCCGCGACGGTGGTGGCATTGTCTCCGATGAAACCGCTTTTGACGATGCCCACGTCGATCTTCACGATATCACCCGGAAGAATCCGGCGCGCGCCGCCGATGCCGTGGACGACCTCTTCGTTGACCGAAATGCAAGTGTAGCCGGGAAAGCCGCGGTAACCGAGAAACGCGCTCTTGCAGTCATGCTCGCGCATCAATTCGGCGGCAAGGCGGTCGATCTCGCCGGTGGTGCGGCCAGGAGCCACTTCCTTCGCGAGAGCCTGCAGGATTTTCGACGCGATGGCACCCGCAGTCCGCATGAATTCGATTTCACGCGGAGACTTGATGGGGATGCGGGTTTTGCGGGACACCGGAAAAAGGGAACGAAGATCGAATTTGAAGAAGTTCATGCGCCGAGATGACCGCGCCGTCACGCCGCCAGTTCAGCCCGTTCCGTGGTGGCATCACAAGGACAAAGAAGCCACGGACTCCCGGTACACCCACCCGGCAGCGGGGATGCAATCATGAGCCATCTCCACATGCACCCTGACAGGCGCGTGTGGCGGGACGGCTCAATGCGCGCCCATGCTCTTGTAGATGTATGCCGTGATGCCGATTACGATCAGGATCGCGATCACCGTCCACAGATAAACAATGGCAGTGCGTGGAGCGGCGTTGCCACCCTGGTTGAGGCGGTCGTAGCGGCCCTTGAGTTTGCCCTTGCGGAGGAAGCCGTCGTAATGCTTCTGCAGCAACTGGGTTTCCACCTGGCGCATCACGTCGAGCACAACGCCCACCATGATGAGCAGCGAGGTGCCGCCGAAGAAGTGGAGCACCAGCGAACCGGGCGGCAGATCGACGATTTTCCCGGTGAGCACTGGCAGGATGAAGATCACGGTGAGGAAGATCGCGCCGGCGAAGGTCAGGCGGGTCATCGTGAAGTCGAGGAAATCCGCCGTCGGTTTGCCGGGACGCACGCCGGGGATATAACCGCCGTTGCGCTTGAGATCTTCCGCGATCTGCGAAGGCTGGAACATCATCGCCACCCAGAAGTAGGAGAACAGGAAGATGCCGATACCACCCAGGATGTAATACCAGGTGCCGCCGCCGGCGAGTTCGCCATAGGCCTTGGTGGCCCATGCGGTTCCGGCAATTCCCGGAATGTATTGCAGCATCATCGGTGGCAGCGAAAGTACCGCCGAGGCGAAAATGATCGGCATCACGCCGGCATAGTTGACCTTGAGAGGAAGATACTGGGTTTGTCCGCCGAACTGCTTGCGACCGACCACACGCTTGGCATACTGCACGGCGATCCGCCGCTGTGCCTGCGTGATGGCGATCGTGGCGGCGATGACGATGAGCAGCAGGGCGATCATGACGACCATCATGATGGCACGGAACGAACCGCCGTCACCTGTCACGAAATATTTCCATGCCTGGATCAGGGCTCCAGGCAATGAGGAGATGATGTTGACGGTGATGATGATGGAGGACCCGTTCCCGATGCCGCGGTCAGTGATCTGATCGGCGATCCAAAGCAGCAGGACACATCCAGCGACGATGGTGATGACCGTCATGAACATCCACAGGTTCGACTGGTCAGGCACCAGGGTGCCGAAACGCTCGATGCCCGACATATAGGGAATTTTGCCCGGGTTTTTGAGCGACTGCGCGACGAAGAATCCCTGGACCAAAGCGATGCCGATGGTGATGTAGCGCGTATACTGGTTGATTTTCTGTCTGCCGCCGTCCTCACGGGCGAGGCGGGAAAGCTTCGGCACCACCGCCGTCAGCAACTGCACCATGATCGACGCGGAGATGTAGGGCATGATGCCCAGTGCGAAGATGCCCGCCTGCTGGAGACCGCCACCCGAGAAAACAGTTAGAAGCGCGGTGACACCACCGGTAGCGCTCTTCGGATCCTTGGACTGGATGTCGTCCAACCATGCCTTGATGACCGTGCCGTCCACGCCGGGAAGCGTAACGTGCACCCCGAGGCGGATGATGACGATGAGTGCGAGAGTGAAAAGGATGCGGTCCCGGAGTTCCGGGATTTTCCAAGTGTTCGTGAAGGCGGAAATCATGGCGGATGGGAAATGAAAAAGACGCGCGGGTTATATACACGACGAGGAAGCGCGCAAGCGCCTCCTCGCAGGAAATCAGATGATGGAACCGGGAAGAGGCAAGCGCTTAGGCCTTGATCGTGCCGCCTGCCTTTTCGATTTTCTGACGGGCGGAGGCGCTCACCTTGTCCAGCTCGATGGTGAAGGACTTTTCGACCTCGCCATCGGCTAACAGTTTGACCTTGTCACAGCGTCCATTGAGCAGGCCCGCTTTGCGGAGGGACTCCTCGTTGATCACGGCACCCGCTTCGAAACGGCCGTCCAGGTCACCGACGTTGACGACGCCGAAAACGTCGCGGAAGTCGAAGTTGTTGAATCCGCGCTTCGGCAGACGGCGGTGAAGGGGCATCTGGCCGCCCTCGAAACCAACGCGGGTACCGCTGCCGGAACGGGCTTTCTGACCTTTGTTGCCTTTGCAGGAAGTCTTGCCGTGGCCGGAGCTTTCGCCGCAACCAAGACGCTTGATGTTGCGCTTGGCTCCCGGATTGGGGCTGTAGTTGTGAAGTTGCATGATATTGAAAGGTGATTGGATATTTGCGATCGGAGATTCGGGAATTCCCTGATCTCCAATTTCTAATCTCAGATGGCCTTCTCCTTCTTCTTCTTGCCGCGGCCGGAGAGGACCTGGTCGCGGGTGCGGAGTTGGGAAAGCGCCTTGAGCGTGGCTTTCACGACGTTGGCGTGGTTGGAGGAACCCATCGACTTGGCGAGGATGTCACGGATGCCGACCGCTTCGCAGACGGCACGCACACCGCCACCGGCGATGATGCCCGTTCCAGGCGACGCGGGCTTGAGCAGCACCTTGCCGCCGCCGTATTCGGCGTAGATTTCGTGAGGGATGGTTCCATCCACGATGCTCATCGGCTTGAGAACCTTGCGGGCTCCGTCACTGGCTTTCTTGATCGCATCCGCGACTTCGTTGGCCTTGCCGAAGCCGAGGCCGACCTTGCCGATCTTGTCGCCGGAGACGACAAGCGCGGAGAAGCTGAAACGACGGCCACCTTTGACGACCTTGGCGCAACGGTTGATGAAGACGACCTTTTCGGAAAGCTCGTTACCTTCGGAATCGGTGGGAGCCTGGCGCTCCTCACGACGCGGGCCGCCACGGCCGCGACCACCGCCGCCACCGCCTTGGTAGCCACCGCCGCCTTGGCCGCGATTGCCTTGATAGCCGCCTTGTTGGTGGCCGGAGTTCGGCACCGGGCCCAGTGCTTGCGCAGGAGCTGCGGCTTGGACCGGGGCTGGGGTTTCGTTGTCTGGAATTGTTACCATGATGTGTGACTGGTCGGAGCGTTAGAATTGGAGGCCGGCTTCACGCGCCGCATCCGCGAGGGCTTTTACCTTGCCGTGATAGAGGTGACCGCCGCGGTCGAAGACGACGGCGCTGATGTTGGAGCCCTTGGCGCGCTCCGCGAGGAGCTGGCCGACCTTCTGGGCGCTCTCGACGTTGGAGGAAGCCTTCTCGAAGCTCTTGTCCATGGTGGACGCGGAGATGAGGGTCTTGCCTGCCGAGTCGTCGATGACCTGGGCGTAGATGTGTTGGTTCGAGTAATGGACGGCCAGACGCGGACGCTCGGCGGTGCCGGTGACCTTGCGACGGATGCGCTTGTGGATGCGCTGGCGGATCGTCTTGCGATTGATGGTGCTCATGTTGCCGGAAATGGTTGGATGTTGTTGGCGGCGGGGATGGATTATTTGCCGACGCTCTTGCCTTCCTTGCGGCGGACGTGTTCACCGACATAGCGGACACCCTTGCCCTTGTATGGCTCGGGCGGATAGAAACCGCGGACTTCGGCGGCGAACTGGCCGACGAGTTGTTTGTCGATGCCTTCCACCTTGATCTTGGTGTTTTCGTTCACCGTGACGGTGAGGCCGGATGGGATCGGGTGAAGCAGTGGGTGGGAACGGCCGAGGGAAAGATCTAGGTCCTTGCCCTTGACGGCGGCACGAAGGCCGACACCTTGGATTTCCAAGTCCTTCACAAAACCCTGGGAAACTCCGAGGATCATGTTCTGGACAAGGCTGCGTGCGGTGCCGTGAAGCGCTCGGATCTGGCGTTGTTCGTTGGCGCGGGAGACGATGACGCTGGCGCCTTCGGTCTTGAGCGAGATGCCTTCGGGAAGGTTGAAGTCGAGTTTGCCCTTTGGGCCTTCGACAATGACCTTGCTGCCGTCCATTTTGACGGCGACTTTTTCCGGAAGCGAGATTGGTTTGAGTCCGACTCGTGACATGGTGGTGTTTTCCTTTCGCGAGTTATGGGTTACCAGACGTTGGCGAGGAGTTCGCCGCCGAGTTTGTGACGTTTTGCGTTGCCGCCGGACATCACGCCTTTTGAGGTCGAAAGGATCGAAATGCCGAGGCCGGACATGACGCGCGGGATCTCGGTGGAGCCGACATAGTGACGGCGGCCGGGAGTGGAAACGCGCTTGAGGTCGGTGAGGACCGAACGGCCGTCCACGAACTTCGGCTTCACCTTGAGTTCAGTGCGCTTGCCGGTGACGACTTCGAAGTTCCAGATATAGCCTTCTTCCTTGAGGATGTTGGCGATGTCCGCCTTGATCTTGGAATAAGGGGCGGAGAATTCCTCGTTGCCGGCACGGGCGGCGTTCTTGAAACGCGTGAGGAAATCGGCGATGGGATCGGTGAGAACTGCCATGATGGTGATTCTGTTAAAATTTCGTTAGGGTTGGCAGATCAGACTGCGGCGACCTCTTCGGCCTCGTTGGCTTTTTTCATGTCGCGGAACGGCATGCCGAGCTCCATGAGCAGGGCGCGTCCTTCGGCATCGGTCGGGGCGGAGGTGACGAAGATCAGGTCGAAACCGATCTGGCGCTTGATCTGGTCGATCTCGATTTCCGGGAAGATGGATTGTTCCTGGATGCCGCAGGCGTAATTGCCGCGGCCGTCAAAAGACTTCGAAGAAATCCCGCGGAAGTCGCGGATGTTCGGCGCGGTGACGTTGATGAAGCGATACAGGAATTCCCACATGCGGGCGCCACGAAGGGTGACGCGGGCACCGAGAACTTCGTTTTCACGCAGCTTGAAGTTGGCGACGGCCTTCTTCGAATAGGTGAGGGAAGGACGCTGTCCGGTGATCTTCTGGATCTCGTTGACGGCGTCGTCAACGGCGACCTTGCGGTCAGGGGACTTGCCCATACAGGAGGTGACGACGATCTTTTCAAGACGCGGAACCTGATGGACGTTGGTATAACCGAGCTTCTTCTTCAAAGCCGGGACCACCTTCTCGAGGTAGTGTTGTTGTAGTGCTGGTGTGCTCATTTGTTTTTGCGGGTCAGCGCGGTTGTGGTGGCGCTTAAGCGCGGGCGGAGGAGAATTCCTCAGCCCACTTTCTTGACGTTGGAGAT
This sequence comes from Verrucomicrobiaceae bacterium, assembly GCA_947372405.1. The sequence continues at coordinate 1,841 of CANBTO010000138.1, read as the reverse complement.
ATGGACGGATCCGTCGATGGTCTTGATGCCACCGTTGGGATCGGCTTCAGTGGCCTTGGAGGCCTTCTTGACCTGGCGGCCGCCTTCGACGACGACGGTGCCTTTGACGGCGTTGACAAGGAGCACGGTTCCGCGCTTGCCCTTGCTGTTGCCAGTGATGATTTCGACTTGATCGCCTTTTTTGACGTGGGTCTTGATGCGGCTCATGGGGATGAAATGGTTAGACTGGTGAAATCAGAGCACCTCGGGAGCGAGGGAGACGATTTTCATGAATGACTTCTCGCGGAGTTCGCGGGCGACGGGTCCGAAGATACGGGTGCCGCGCGGGTTGTTGTCCTTGTCGATGATGACGATGGCGTTCGAGTCGAAGCGCAGGATCGAGCCATCGGCGCGGCGGATCGGATAAGCGGTGCGGACGACCACGGCCTTGACGACGCTGCCTTTCTTGACGGCGGCGGTCGGGATGGAATCCCGGATGTGGGCGGTGATGACGTCACCGATGCAAGCGGTGCGGCTGCGCTTGCCGAGCACACCGATCATTTTTGCGCTGCGGGCACCGGTGTTATCGGCGACGGCGAGCATGGTTTCCATCTGGATCATGACTTGGGAGAATTAGAGATTAGAGATTTGAAATGTGAGATTCGGCGGGTGCCGGCTCAGTGGGTGAGAACTTCGGCGAGGGCCCAGCGCTTCAGCTTGGAGAGCGGCTTGGTTTCGACGATGCGGACGCGGTCGCCGATCTTGGCTTGGCCGTTTTCGTCGTGCACGTAGTATTTCTTGGACCGTTTGACGATCTTGTTGAAACGCGGGTGCGGAACGCGGGCGACGTGCTCGACGACGAGGGTCTTGTCCATCTTGTCGGAGATGACGACGCCGACGCGGGTTTTACGAAGGTGGACCTGGGTGTCCGGGGAAGTATCGCTCATGATAGGAATTGGTGTGCGTTGGGGTCGTGGATCAGGCGAGGGACTTCGCGGTGATCGCGGTCATGACTTGAGCGGTTTCGCGGCGCACCTGGCGGATGCGGGCGGCGTTTTCAAGCTGGCCGGTGGCTTTCTGGAGCCGGAGGTTGAGGGCTTCCTGCTTCAGTTCACGAAGCTGGAGCTTGAGGTCGTCAGCGGACATTTCGCTGATCGGTTTGACTTTGGTTTTGGCCATGGTTCGGACAGTTGGAAGATGGATCAGGCGTGCGGATTGCGGGTGATCAGGCGGGTGCGGATGCCCAGCTTGTAGGAGGCGAGACGCATCGCCTCCTTGGCTGCGGATTCGGGCACACCACCGATTTCAAAGAGGATGTTGCCAGGGCGGATGACGGCCACCCAGCCTTCGACGGCACCTTTGCCCTTACCCATCCGGGTTTCAGGCGGACGCGAGGTGATCGACTTGTGTGGGAAGATCCGGATCCAGACTTTGCCTTTCCGTTTGAGCGAGCGGTTGATCGCGATACGGCAGGCTTCGATCTGACGGTTGGTCATCCAGCCGCGGTCGAGGGTCTGCAGGCCGAAGTCACCGAAGGCGACGGTGGTTCCGGTCTGGGCATTGCCAGATCGGCTTCCGCGGTGGCTCTTGCGGAACTTGGTTCGTTTGGGCATCAAAGGCATGGCTCAGTCCTCCTTGGAAAAGTTGTTAGTGAGAGTTGAAAAAAGTTATGGATATCAGTTGCGGTTGTTGGGACGGCGATCACCGCCGCCGTTGCCACCACGGTCACCACCGCCACGGCGGTCGCCGCCACGGTTGCCGCGGTCACCACGGTCACCCTGCGGTCTGCCACCGCCGGTGCCGTCGTCCTCTTTCTTGTTGACCCAGCACTTCACGCCAATGATGCCGTAAACGGTGCGGGC
>CANBTO010000137.1 GCA_947372405.1 Verrucomicrobiaceae bacterium | reverse complement strand
TCCTCGCCGAGCGCACGGTTCCAGAGGCGTAGATTATCCACTGCACCGTCGAAGCATGAGATTCCCCAACCCAGGGATGCTCCTCCCAACATCAGTGGCTGGGGAGATGGAACGAATGCACCGGTTGCTGTTAGAGAACTGTCCAAATGTCCATCGAGATAGAACCGCAGATTGAATGGTCCGGCATCGGCGTCATAGGTCAGCGCGAGATGGTGCCATCGTCCGTCGCCGATCGGATTGGCACCACCGATGGAGTAGCCGCCAGTGGTTGTCAGAATCCTTGCGCTGACGTTGCGCACTGTGCCGCCGTAGGTTCGGAACGACAGGTTCCGCGGTTCGCTTTCGCCCCACTGGAGGATTTCCTGGCTGCCGTTGGGCAGCGGGGTGGCGGCGGTGGGCCTCACCCAGATTTCCGCGGTGAGTTTCTTCGAAAATTGAAGGGAGGGAACCGAGGGAACTTCCATCATGTCGTAGCGCTGGCTGGAATCGAGTCCTGTGAGCCGGAGAACCTTGTTTTTGGCGGTGGGTTCTGGTTCGGGAGAGAACCTCCGGAAATATAGGTCTGCATCGCTGCCGGGCCGGGTGCCGTTGTAAGACATCGACCACACCGTTCCATCGGTGCGATTGACCGGCAGCAGGATGAAGTTGTTAGGGTGGCCATTACCCCATGCCCACGGATGGGCGGGCAGAAGGATGGGGGAGAATGTCTTTCCCCCGTCATAGGTGTGTCTGATGACGCTGGAGGAACAGCCGCCGTATGCTGACGGCACCGCGAAAGCGAAGCTGGCCTTTGTTCCGGTGGCATCGTTGGTGTCAATCGCCAAGCTGGGCCACTCGCCGTTTCCAGCTGAAGTGGTGCCGGGCAAATGCAACGGGACGGCCGCGCCGAAATTGGCTCCTGAGTTGGAAGACGTGCGCAGCCAGACTCCGCCGCCCGAACTGGCGACATAGCAGACATACACCTGGGTCCCCCGCGCAGCCATGAGAAATCGGCCGCCACGGACTTCATCGGTGGCTATCGTGCCTTCTGATAGATCGCGTGCAGCCTGAAAAGTGGTTCCACCATCGAGAGTGCGTGTATAGAACAACGCGCTCCGTCCGGCCGGGTTGCGCTGGTTCCATGCAACGTGCATGATGTTGCCGGTAATTGCGCATGACTGAGGCCGCATGCAGTCCGGGTTGGTGTTCCATGTCTCCGTGACGAGGGAGGATAAGTCGGTGGTGTGAATGGTAGCCCCTGCATCCGAGGAGGTAACCGCGACGGCCTTGTTGGAACTCGAGACGCGCCAGATCGAAACGATCTTGTCGACGGTCCGTTTGATGTCCATGCAGGCATAGGAGTAGCCATAGACGCTGTCGCTGTTGTCCAGGACCGGAGTCTGGCCAAAGGTGCCGCCGTTGTCGTTGGACAGCAGCATTTGTCCGCTGGAATTGCTATACCAGTTCGGACGATAGCCGTATGCGACCACCACTTTTCCGCCACCGGCCGCAATACGCGGGACATCAATGATCCATGCGTTTTCGGAGGATGCGATCGTGCGTTTCGGTTCGAAAGTTGTTCCTGCGTTGGTGGAGCGGAAATAGTCGATTTCGTAATGCCATCCGTCGACCCAGCGCAGTTGGATCACATGGACATTGGCACCATCCACCGCGAGGCGGGTGGTGTCCCCCGTCATCATGGTCGTCCAGTTGTTATAGGGATAATCCTGCAATATCACCCGGTTCTGCCAGGTGGCTCCGCCGTCGAGAGAGCGCCGGTAGCAAAGGTGGTGTAGGTCATATCCGATGCTGGAAGTCCACAGCATGTGGATGGTTTTCCCGGAGACTGCGGCTTCTGCTGGATGGTCCTGTTCCACTCCTTCCTTGGAATCCAAGGAAAGAATCCTCTCCCATGGTGAAATCGATGGCGAGATCGCCTTGGAAGGCGCCATCGAAATCCCAATTACCAAGATCCCGATGACGAATGCACTGAGCGACTGCCGCGCTTGGCCCGACAATTTAGTTCCTGTGTTCATGATGGCGGTGTTCTAACGGAAAGCGAGGTTTGACAGCATGGTCGGTGGTTTTTTCAATGCGGTTCTCGCGGGACGGGCAACATCCGGCAGTCCTGCCTGCCTGAGCGAACACCGAATGAATCTGCTGCGTGCGGTCGCGATTAGGGTTTTCATCGGGAACCGGGGATTGGGGAGATGACGAGTTTCTTGCGGTTCACGTCGCCTGCCTTCATATCAGAAGATTCCGCAAAGGCATCCCGTGGACCGTCAATAACTCCGCATATTTTGCTATGCGTGGGGATCATCCAGATCGATGGTGCGGCAACTACCCGGCTACACGGGGAAATGCCGCAATCGCATTGCCCAAAGCCATGCGACGGGAAATGATCCGGTCGTGACGACCTCTTGGACCGAAAAAACACTGCGCGAGGCTGCTTCTTGGAAGGCTTTCAAGGATGGAAAGTCGCTCTTTGATACAGGCGCTGTTGCGGAAGCAAATGCCGGTCAAAGTGGCTGGCGGGGCTCAGTCCGTGCGGGGAAACGCCTGTTCCGGGTGAGTGTCGCGGTGAAGTCGGCCACCGATCTTGATGCCCGATGTTCCTGTCCGGAAAACCAATCTTCAGGCGCTGTTTGCGCCCATGCGGTGGCGGCGGGTTTGGCGGCGCTCGCCGGCATCCAAGGCAAAGTTGCCGTCCCCTCGATGCACGAGCTGACAGCAGTTGTTTCACACCCTTGGCAAATCCTTTTTCCTCTTAACTGGCGCGACGCGCTGCTGAGGGCAAGATTCTCCGCTTCGTTGTCTGTCGTGTCAGGCGATATGGTTCACCCTGCGGACGAACGTTTGAGCGCATGGCTGGCTCGCGAAAAAGTCGCCCCTAGAGAGAACCTGGGTTTGAATCTCGATGGCGCAAGAGTTTCGGACTTTCTTGAAGCCCTTGCCGAGCACCCTCGTATCGTTGCGGGAAAGGATCGTGTGGCGCTTGCCATCCGCGGCGGGGGGCGGTTACGGCTGGCAGAGGCGGAAGCGTGTGACGAACGGATCCGCCTTGTGCCCGAGAAGGAGTCAGAACAGTGGATTGAAATCTGCGGGGCGTTCTGGCTGATATCTGAGGATGCCGTGACCCGTCTGGGCGAAGGGGTGATTCCCGCGGATCTGGCGCCCTTTTTGGTCCGGATTTCTTGCGGCGATGCCGTTGAAATTTCCGAGGACATGTTTTTCAACAACCTCGATTCATGGCAGGAATGGCTGTCATTCCCTGAGAATTCCTGGCTGGACACCCTGCACTTTGTGCCCGCCAAAGCCGTATTCGAACTTGCGCTGGAGGGTTCGCTTCAAAGCTTGGAAGGCGTGCTCCAGGTCAGATACGGCTCGTCGCTTCCGGTTTCGCCCGGTCTTGGAAAGGTCGGCGGTTTGCCGCGGCTGTTGAAAGACCATTGCGAGGTTCGGAATACCCCTGCCGAGAAGCGCGCGGTGGAGCGGCTCTCGAAAGCAGGGTTTCAGCCTCTGGACCTTCAGAGCGGCCGTTGGGTTTTGAAAGGGGAGGATGCCATATTGGATTTCCTTACTAAGACCCTGCCGGAACTGCGGCGAGAATGGTCCATCAAGGAAGGCGAGCGCTTCTTCCATGTTCAGAAGCAGGTAACGGTGATTTCTCCAAAAATCGATATCCTGGGCTCCGGCGAGGACTGGTTGAGCTTTGATCTTTCATTTCAAACAAACGATGGAATTTCGGTGCCTCCTGCGGAAGTGAGACGGCTTCTGCGATCTGGCAGGAACTCCGGCAAAGTTGCCGGTGGTAAACATCTGGTGATTTCCGATGATGTTGCCGAAATCATTGATCCGCTATTTTGCGAGCTCGATTTGAGGCAGGAAAACGGTCGTTTCACATCTGGTTTGATGGCCGGTGAGCTGATTCGGGAAATCCAGAAAAAACTGTCGAATGCGCGCATTGGTAATGAACTAGAGATATTATGGAAATTCGATCTGCCAAGCACTTTGACGGCAAACTTGCGGCCTTACCAAATGCACGGTGCCGCCTGGTTGTATGATAGGGTTCAGCGTTTTGGTGGAGCGCTTTTGGCAGATGACATGGGCTTGGGAAAGACGGTGCAAACAATTGCTTTAATAGAGCGATTGCTAGACGCCCAAACGGATGACTCAGGTGTGGTTCTCGTAATAGCGACGGCTTCATTACTCGGCAATTGGAGAGCGGAATTTGCCAAGTTCGCCCCAGGTCGCATGGTCAGGATCCTTCATGGAGCGGGCCGCGATGCGGAGCGTGAGAGAGTGGGCTCCGGAGAGGTGGTGCTCACCAGTTACGCTACTTTGGCCCGCGACCTAGCTTGGCATCTGAAACGGAATTACCGTGCCATAGTGGTGGATGAGGCCAGTCTGATGCGGAATCCGGATACCGATCACGCCAAGGCCATCGCCAAATTGAATTCGCCGCGTCGGATTGCTCTGACCGGAACTCCGGTTGAAAACGGAGTGCGCGATTTGTGGTCGATCTTCCGCTTCATTCAGCCGGGATGGTTGGGCGGCAGGGAAGGTTTCAAGGATCGCTATGAATTGCCCCTGTTGGGTGAATCCGCCGGAGCGGTCATGGATCGGTTGCGGCTGAAGGTGTCGCCATTTCTTCTTCGTCGGACGAAAGAACAGGTGGCTCCCGAGTTGCCTTCCAAACTGATCATCGATGAGTTCTGTGATCTCAGTCCCGATCAACAAGCCGTTTACAAGGGGCTGCTGGTGGAGGGGCGCAAGAGGGTGGATGCCATGGAAGATTCCAGAAATATAGGGGCTGCCAGAATGCAAATGCTCACCGCCCTGCTGCGCCTTCGGCAGACTTGCTGTGATCTAGCATTGCTTGGAAACGAAAAATTCAATCAATTGTTGGTTGCGCGTCGATCCGCGAAACTCCAACGTTTGCTTGAATTGATCGAAGAGGCTATAATGGGAAATCATAAAATATTGGTATTTAGCCAATTCCAGATGCAATTACTGGAAATTGAAAAATGTATTTCTGAGCATGGCTGGGAGAGTTTACGACTGGATGGTCAGTCCCGAAACCGCCAACAACTTGTGGACAAGTTTCAAAAAACCGATGGGCCGCCCGTGTTTCTGATCAGTTTGAAGGCGGGAGGTTACGGGCTGAATCTGACTGAGGCGGATACCGTGGTTCACTTTGATCCATGGTGGAATCCGGCTGCGGAGGCGCAGGCTACGGACCGTGCCCACCGGATCGGTCAGACTCGGCCGGTCACGGTGTATCGCTTGCTCACCCGGGGCACTGTTGAGGAAAAGGTCGTTCGGCTTCAGTCGAAGAAGCGGGAACTCGCCGCCGCCCTTGATGAGCGCGGAGGCGGTGACGCGTCCGGTTGGAGCATGGATGAGTTGGCGTCGATTCTCGCGGATTGAGAACTTTGGGAACGAATGCCGCCGTCTTTTTTCGCATTCAGGCTTGCGCGGCGGGGGGCTCTTCTATTGATTCCGCCATGGCGGACATTTCTCTAGGCCTTTCATTTGACGACGTGCTTCTGGTGCCGGCTTTGAGCTCGGTTCTTCCCGGTGAAGCGGATCTTTCCACGCACGTCACGTCCGGTATCCCGCTCTTCCTTCCGGTGGTTTCCGCGGCGATGGACACGGTTTCCGAACACGATCTCGCGATCGCCTTGGCCCGTGAAGGCGGCATGGGAGTGATTCACCGGGCCTGCCCGATCGACGAGCAGGTGGTGATGGTTTCCCGGGTGAAACGCTCGGAAAACGCCATCATCCTCAAGCCACACACGGTCCGCAAGGAAGACAGCGTGGATCATGTGAGGGACGTAATGGCCAAGAATGGATTTTCCGGGTTTCCGGTGATCGATGCCGAAGGGCATCTCGAGGGCATGGTCACCGGACGCGATGTCCGCTATTTGGACCGCTCTGACGCCAAGGTGGCGGATGTGATGACGCCTCTCGCCAAACTTATCGTGGCTCCGCCCAACACCAGTCTGGAGGAGGCCCGCCGAATTCTCTATCAGAACCGGATCGAGAAACTTCCGCTCGTTCATCCGGACGGTCGTCTTGCCGGCCTGATCACCGGATCGGACATTGAGAAACGCATCACCTTCACCAACGCCGCCAAAGACGACAACGGTCAGCTCCGTTGTGGTGCCGCAGTGGGCGTGGGGCCGGATTGCATCGACCGAGGCAAGGCGCTTATCGAAGCTGGCGCGGACGCACTTTTCATCGACGCTGCCACTGGCCACACCCGTCATGTGATGGAGGTGATCGGTAAACTTCGATCGCTTTCCAGCGTTCCGGTCGTGGCAGGAAACGTTGTCACCGAGCAGGGCGCACGCGACCTGGTGGCCGCAGGAGCCAGCGCGGTGAAGGTCGGTGTGGGCCCCGGATCCATCTGCACTACCCGCGTGATCTCGGGTGTGGGCATGCCGCAGTTCACCGCCATCCGCAACGTGGCTGACGTTTGCCGCGAGCATGGCGTGAAAGTCATCGCTGACGGTGGCATCCGCTATTCGGGGGACATCGTGAAGGCGCTCGCCGCAGGGGCTGACCTTGTGATGTTGGGTTCGTTGCTCGCCGGAACCCACGAGAGTCCGGGACAAACCGTCCATCTGCAGGGCCGTCGTTTCAAAACCTACCGTGGCATGGGCTCGATCGGGGCGATGCAGAAGGGCTCGGGCGACCGCTATGGCCAGAACAGCTCCGGAAAACTGGTGGCTGAAGGCGTCGAAGGCCGAGTGCCTTACAAAGGGCCGCTTTCCGATGTTATTTTCCAGCTCATGGGCGGACTCAAGTCAGGCATGGGCTACGTTGGGGCTTCCAATCTGACCGAGCTGCGCGAGCGAGCCAGCTTCGTCCGTGTCACCGCCGGTGGTCTTCGCGAGAGCCACGTCCATGACATCGTCATGACCGAGGAGCCGACCAACTATCAGCCGCTCAGTTGAAGCTCGAAATCATAAGCACGAAAGACGAAACGAAGAGTAGTGGATTCGTGCTGCAATGTTTATCGTCCGATTTCGTTTCGAATTTAGAATTTAAGATTTAGAATTTTCCTCTCATGCACGACCAGAACCACGTTGCCGTCATCGACTTCGGCTCACAATACACCCAGCTCATCGTCCGCCGCGTGCGGGAGCTCGGGTTCTTCGCAAAGCTCTATGCGATCGAGGATTTCCCGGACATCGGCAAACCCGGAGCCATCATTCTATCAGGCGGCCCGCGCAGCACGAGCGAGCCGGACGCTCCGGATCTCGATTTCGATGCGTTGCAGGCCTTCCAGGTGCCGGTGCTTGGCGTGTGTTACGGCATGCAACTCCTGAACATCAAGTTCGGCGGCAGCGTGGAGGCCAGCGATAAGCGCGAATACGGTCCGGCGAATTTGTTCCCGGCCGACTGCGCTGGGCTTTACGAAGGGATTTCCGCCTCGTCACAGGTCTGGATGAGCCACTCGGACACGGTGAAAGTCCTTCCAGAAGGTGCCAAGGTCATCGCCACCAACCAGCACGGAACACCGGTCTCGCTGCAATGGAACGAGCGCTTTTTCGGCATCCAGTTCCACCCGGAAGTCACGCACAGCCACGAAGGGCTGCGCATCCTCCACAACTTCCTGCTCCACGCGGAGAACCTTCTGCCGTTCCGCATCGACGACCTGAAGCGCGAGATCATCGAAGGCATTCGTACAAAGGTCGCCGGCAAACAGATCGTCTGCGGTGTTTCCGGCGGGGTGGACAGCACGGTGCTCGCAGTCCTACTGCATGAGGCTGGCGCGAACGTGCGTGCGATTTTCGTCGATCACGGACTGATGCGAAAGGATGAGGGCGAGGAAGTCCGCAGCAACTTCCACCGGATGGGCGTGCCCATCGAGACGGTCGATTGCGCGGAGCGTTTCCTAACAGCTCTCGACGGCGTGGACGATCCCGAGAAGAAGCGTGTGATCATCGGCAATCTCTTCATCGACGTCTTCTGGGACTCTGTTGGCGACGCCGAAATGCTTGCCCAAGGCACGCTCTATCCGGACGTGATCGAAAGCGCGTCCAACGCGAAGTCCAAGGCTTCGAAAATCAAGACCCACCACAACCGGGTTGACCGCATCCTCGAACTTCAGGCCCAGGGCAAGGTCCTCGAACCACTCGCCGAGTTCTTCAAGGACGAGGTCCGCGCGCTCGGTGCCTCGCTGGGCATCCCGCACGACATCCTGCACCGCCACCCGTTCCCCGGTCCCGGTCTTGCCGTGCGCTGCCCTGGCATCATCACGCCGGACCGCCTCCGCATCATCCGCGAATGTGATGCCATCTTCATCGGCAAGCTCAAGGAACACAATTGGTATGACCGCGTCTGGCAGGCCTACGCCGGACTTATTCCGGTGAAAACCGTCGGTGTCAAAGGCGATGAACGCAGCTACGAGTGGGCGATTTCCCTGCGCGCCGTGATTTCCGAAGACGCCATGACCGCCGACTGGGTGGACCTTCCCTATCAGCTTTTGCGCGAGACCAGCCACCGTATCCTCAACGAGGTGAAAGGCATCAACCGCGTGCTCTACGACGTCTCCACCAAACCACCCGCGAGCATCGAGTGGGAGTGAAAAACTCCGCGTGCTAATGCCAACGTCTTGGGCCGAAGTTGCCCGGCATCTTGGGAGCTTGGACGGATTGGAAGAAGATCCGGCGTTCGAGGATTTCCGCTGTTAGGAGCAATGGCAGTGCGGGCCACGGGCTCACTGTGGCGGCGGCGACGGCCAAAATGGCGAGCGAAGCTCGGCTCACGGTGACCTTGTGCAGCGGGCCGTTTTGCAGGCGGGCGCTGTGGCGGTCCGGCGACCAGGCATTGTTGTGCCGATGGCGGAGGAAGAGGAGTTCCGGCAGCAGTTTGATGATCACAATGCCTGCAAAGAGGACGGATGCGCTGACCGAACCCGGGTGCGTGAAGTGGTTGGCGAGCGCGGCGAAGGAGGCGGTGGTTCCGAAGAAGCGCATGGCTCCGCGGGGAAAACTCCAGAGGGCGCGGCGGGTATCCTGATAGATCATCACGCTGGTGAAAACGGCCGCGAGGCCGAGTGGAAGTGCCGAGTGGGAAGTGAGAAGTGCGAAGTGGTTTTTCAGAGGGAAGTCGGGGAGGAAGTGCAGGGCGCAGAGGATGAAGGGGATGGGGGCGAAGAGGGAGAAGACGAGGATTTCGCGGGAGAGCCATGAGGTTTTCAGGCCGAGGAAGAAGCGCCATGCCTTGAGGGGCTGGCCGAGGTGGAAGACGGAGGCAGCCATGCCGGCGTAGAAGAGAAGCGCGCCGTTGATTTGAATGAAAACCGGTAATTGGAAAGCGCCGCAACAGAGACCGATGCCGGCCTGGGTGAAAACGAGCATGAGGATGAGCGGCCAGTGCGCGTGCTGGAGGACGAGCGCCTCGCGGTCCGCGGCGAAGACGGTCTCAGGCACCTCGCGCCCCACGTAGCGCGTGGTGGGGAAGGTGATGGAAGAATCGGGTATCGCGGATTGTGGATTGTGGATTGAAGATTGGAAGAGGCTTGATTTCCGGTCCATTGCCCCTTGCACCTGGTCTCTGGCAACCTTTACGATGCGGATGGCCTCGGTGGGGCAGGCTTGCACACAGGCGGGGGCTTCACCTTCGGCGAGGCGCTGGTGACACATGTCGCACTTTCTAACAATGCCACGCTTCTCGGAATACTTGGGGACGTCATAAGGGCACTTGAGGATGCAGTAGGAGCAGCCGATGCATTGATCGTCCAGATGTCGGACGATGCCGGACTCCGCGTCCTTTTCGTAGGCTCCGACGGGGCAACCGTTCATGCAGCCCGGGTCCTCGCAATGATGGCAGGCGGTGGTGACGGTCTGCTGCCAGCCGGGAGCCGCGCCACCACCTAACAGAACGCCGGTGTCGCGCCACGCCTCGTGGTCGTCCAGCCCGTTGAGCGAGTGGCATGCGGAAACGCAGGCCTTGCAGCCGGTGCAGCGGTCGAGCGAGACTTCGAAGGCGTATTGTTCGCCCGCTCCGGGTTTGGACAGAGGGATGAGGCTGCGGTAGTGGGGCGCGAGATCCGGGGCGCGGTCGTGGATCTCGGAAAACCTGGCGACCGGGGTGCGCAGGGTGGATTGCTCGGCCAGCAGTTCATCGACGAGCGTGCGGACTTCCTGTTTTTTTGAACGAGGAGTGGCTGGCAGACGTTGAATGGTGGAGGGCATCGGAAGGGGTTGCGGGCAGGGAACTTTCTCCGAAAGGTCCGCGAGAATGAGAGGTCGATGGACGGGCGTCTTCGCACGAATCATCGGCATTTCATTCGCCGGACGCCTCAGAGATGCGTCCCTGCCTATCTCTCGAACATGACCTGGAGGCTTCCGACGTTGTGCCGG
>CANBTO010000136.1 GCA_947372405.1 Verrucomicrobiaceae bacterium | reverse complement strand
CACCGTCGGGGCATCCACAATGGTTGCAATCTGGACCGCAGCACCGCTGGAGCCACCGTTGGATGTGACGACGGCCGTCAGGCTGGCGAGCGACAGCGGACCGGTCAGCGTGCAGGTGAGCTGCGTGGCGGTCGAGGCGGTGACGGTCGCCGTGCCGGAACTCAACACCACGGTGTTGTTCGCAGGCGTGGTGGAGAAGTTGGTGCCGGGGATGATCAGCGTCGGCGCGTTCAGCGCGAGGTCGCCAGTGTTCAGGGTGACCGTGGGCGCGGGGACAATCGTCGCGACCTGCGTCGGTCCCGCACTGCCTCCGCCATTGCTGATGGAGATGTTCGCATCCAGTTGGCCGAGATTTGGCGGGCTCGTCAGTGTGCAGGACAGTTGAGTGGCGGTGGCCGCCGTCACCGTGGCCGTGCCGGAACTGAGGGTGACCGCATTATTCGCCGCCGTGGTGGAGAACCCGGTGCCGACGATGATGATTTGCGTGGCGTTTTGGGCGAGGTCCGCCGTGTTTGCCGTGATGGTTGGCGGGGGATTGATCACCACAGCGTAGGCTTGGAATCCCGTCGCGCCGACCGTGTCTGTCGCGGTGACCGTGAAGTTGAACGTGCCGGTCGCAGTCGGCTTGCCGGTGAGCGCGCCGCCCGAGGCCAGGGATAATCCCGTGGGCACTGCGCCGGTCGTCACTGCAAAGCTCTTCGAGCCCGTACCGCCGCTCGAGTCGATCGTCTGGCTGTATCCGACTACGTTCACCGTCCAGTCCGGCAGCGTCGCCGTGGTAATGGAGACCGCAGGATTGATCACCACCGAGTAAGCTTGCGATCCCGTTGCTCCCACAGAGTCGGTTGCCATGATCGTGAAATTGAAGGTCCCGGCCACAGTCGGCGTGCCGTTCAGCAAGCCCGTCGACGCCGTGAATATCAGCCCCGTCGGAATCGCCCCTGAGGTCAGCGACAGCGTCTTCGCTCCTGTTCCTCCGGAACTCGTCACCGTCTGCGAGTAGCCAGACTTGTTCACCGTCCAGTCAGGCAGCGTCGAGGGGGACACTGCAACCGCAGGATTGATCACCACCGTATACGCCTGCGATCCCGTGGCGCCCACCGTATCCGTCGCCGTGATCGAGAAATTGAAGGTCCCAGCCACAGTCGGTGTTCCGTTCAGCACGCCCGTTGACGCCGTGAATATCAGCCCCGTCGGTATCGCCCCTGCGGTGATCGAGAGCGTCTTCGCTCCTGTTCCTCCGGAACTCGTCACCGTCTGCGTGTAACCGGACTTGTTCACCGTCCAGTTCGGCAATGTCGAGGGACTGACCGCAACCGCTCCGTTGACCACCACCGTGTACGTCTGGAATCCCGTTGCGCCCACCGTATCCGTCGACGTGATCGTGAAATTGAAGGTCCCAGCCGCAGTCGGCGTGCCGGCCAGCACGCCCGTCGACGCCGTGAATATCAGCCCCGTCGGTACCGCCCCTGAGGTCAGCGACAGCGTCCTTGCTCCCGTGCCGCCGGAACTCGTTACCGTCTGCGAGTAGCCGGACTTGTTCACCGTCCAGTTCGGCAGCGACGAGGGGGATACCGTAACTGCAGGATTGATCACTACCGTATACGGCTGCGAAGCAGTCGCGCTGGCGGAGTCCGTTACAGTGATCGTAAAGTTGAAGGTCCCAGCCACAGTCGGTGTTCCGGCCAGCACTCCCGTTGACGCCGTGAATATCAGCCCCGTCGGAACCGCCCCTGCGGTCAGCGACAGCGTCCTTGTTCCTGTTCCTCCAGAACTCGTCACCGTCTGCGTGTAACCGGACTTGTTCACCGTCCAGTTTGGCATGGTCGCCGGACCGGTGATGATCGGCGCCGCTGCCGCCTGCTTGATGTTGGCCACCACCTGCTGGGTTTCGCCGCCACCGGTCGAGGTCCAGGCCATCGGCACGCTAGCGGCACCGAGTTTGAGGGAGACCGCATAATTCAAGGAGCCACCAAGGGTGTCGGGGCCTGCCACTGCGGCGGTCTGTCCGGTGCCGGCGACGGGGACGGCGTTATAATTGTCCATCAAGTCAATCACCATGTCGCCTGCCTTGCTGACGGCGGTCAGTGTTGAGTTGGCTGTCAAACTGTTTGCAGACTGAAAGCCATTGAGCGGGGTCGTCTGGTCCACATTCTGGAACGCCACCGCCCCGATGGAACTGACTGTCGCGTTGGTCCCCGGTGTCACGACGATGTTCGCCGTGGTCGGTGAGGCGCTGGTGCCGAGCGCCACATAGTACAGGCCGTCCACAAGATACCCAAGGTTGGCGGTGAGCCCGAAATCATTCTTTTTCGCACCCAGCGTCATGGCATTGCTGTTGAAGGTCACGCTCGTGATGTCCAGCGCGCTCGCCGCCCCGCTGACATTCTCTGCAGAGGCCGCCACGACGAGCACGCGGTTCGTGCCTGCCGGCACGGTGAAGCTGGAAAGTGTAGCACCCGCATTCGTCCATGCCGGAGTGCCAAGCACGCTGACAGTACTGGTCGGGGCGATGGTGAAGGTCTGGTCGACGCCTTTGCCCGAGCCCCCCGTGACCACCCCGAGCGCGCGGTAATGATACGTCACCCCGGGAATCAACCCGTTGAGCGTGGCGCTGATGGCCGTGGAACTGCTACCGGTGACGGTACCCGGCGAGGCGGCCACGGTGCTGCCGTAGCCCGTCGTCAGGCCATATTCAAAGGACGCCGTAGTGCTCACTCCATTGGCGTTGATCGTGCCATTGAGCGTCGCGCTGGAGGAGGTGACATTCGTGGCGGCGGTGGTGGTGACAGTCGGGGCGGTGACCAGACCAAAGGTGATCAGCTCATTGAGATTCTCCCCCGGGTTGGTGCCGTTGCAGAAGATATTGGCGGTGACGGAACCATTGCCGGAATTGCTGAACGAGGGGGCCGTCGCCAGATTGATGCCGTCCAGGAAGCCGGACGAAGACGTGAGCACGGCGCTGCTGATGCCGGCAGCGGATTGATCCGCGACGCTGGACAGCGTGTATGTCAGGCCGCCGATCGGCTGGTTGCCGGAATAATTGACCGCCATGGTGTTAGCCCCGACATCCACGGTGATCGTTCCGGAAAATGGTATGGGCGCGAACCCCGGATTTGGAATGCCCCCGGAGACAGCCACGTTGCTGACCTCCGCACTTCCGCCGACGGTGAAACTCCCCGAGTAGAGCTGGATGTTATAAGGCTGGCTGGCCGAGTCCGTGCCGGAAACAGCGACCACAAGCGTTACCTGTTCGCCGATAAGCGAAGCCGCCGCCCTAGCGGACGGCCCGGCGAGCAGAAGCAGTGCGGTGCACAACATGATGGTCCGTGCGCAGTGGGAAGTGAGTTTCAGTAGGAGCGATTTCATGACTCAGAGTTCGGGATGTGGATTGATTGATTGAATGGGCGACGTTTGTTTATCGAAAATTTTCACAAGGTTATGGATGCCACACTGCAGACACTGCCGCAGGTAACTCTTCGCGAACGCGGGTATCTCCTCGCGAGTGGCGTGTCTGTATTCCCACACCCATGTATGTGAATGAATGGTTCGTCAGTCGGGCACGCAGGGAAGTGAGGTTGCACAGCAGTGTTTTCATGGGTGAGTGTCTTGAATTTTTAAACAGCGTCCCGAGCATACGGGACGGTGAGACGGCGGATCACACCGTACACAATTCGCAAAATGTGATTCCAAATTCCAAGCTGTGCAGGATGGCTATGTGACGCATCAAGGCAAGTCTAAAGCAGTATACGGCATGAAACAATTCTGTGACATTGACTGTGAAAATCCGCAGCCGTGGCGGCAGTTAGCGCCAGAGCGTGCTGTATTGGACCTCCTTGGCGACGGCACGGGCGACTTTCGATGTGCAGTCGTTCGCGCGTGCGGGGAGGTTCAGGTTTTCCACCTTGATGGATAAGGTGCTGGCTCAGTTTTGCGGGACCGCCTCAGCGGGCCTCAATCCCCACACCCTCCAGGCGAAAATCCGGCGCGAAACAGCCTCCCTCGTCGAAGCTCTCAAGCGTTTTCGACTCGCCACCCTCGCTTGACCGGAATTGTTGTTAGTTAGCGGGCAACCGCTTGTCAGTCACTTCACGACAGGGGGTGTGACGAGTGGTGGTTTCTGCTCCACGATGGTTCCTTCGAGCACAATTCTGGGATCGTTCACTTTGACCAGCTCATGCAGCTCGTAAACGTTGCGGTAGCCGTATCCATACAAGTTGATGTATGTGGGGATATTCAGCGCCATCATGAGTGGCTTTGCCTGGGACGCAATTTGGGTTGCCACCGCCTTGTCCGAATTCGGACGTGGCAAGGCAACTTTTGAGGCGAAATCCGTCTGGTTGCCGTCGAAATTGTTGTTGCAGTAGATCAGGATCGTGGTCTCGAAAGCCGGAATGACTTTCTTCAGATTGTCTTGGGTAAAGTCGGTAAACGCCAGGTGTTTTGCGCCTTTAAGGTGGATGCGGTCGAAACGAAAGTCCGAACGGGAATCCAGAATGACAACTCCCTCCTCCTTGCTCATCTTGAGGAATGTATTAAGGTCGATGAGGCGGCTGGCCCGGTGAGCCTCCACCTCCGCAACAAGCCCCTTGAAGTCATCGAAGCTGACTTTGGCCTTGGGATAGTTCGTGGTCTGCGCGAATCCCGCGTTGGCGGCCAGCAACATGAGCGATACTCCGAATAATTTCGATTTCATCTTTAATCCTTTCTTCATTAGCCGGCCACTCATCGGCCGACAGCATCATTGAACGACAGGTTGTATAACTCCGGCAAACGCAACCCGGGTGAATACGTCTCCGGGACTTCAGTTCATGGGAGGCTTTTTAGGCCGCCATGAAGGAAGCGCCAAGCAGGAATTGTGGATTTGAGTGAGCTTGGATGCGGCTGTGATCTTCATGCGCAACAGGTCCGCCGTGTAGTCTTCGGTCCCAACGGGACGGAACAGCCTGCCCGGCGTAGCGTCTGCGGAGACGGGTGTCATGGTGTGCCGGCTTTCAGCCCGCACGGAATTGGCATCGTCATTTCATCCTCACGGCGAACACGTTTCGCCGCTTGATTTTTTTTGGCGTGGCGGAACTCCTCGAGGATTTTATGGACGAGTGTATTCCAGAGGCACTGCGTAGGCTTCAATCGACTGATGGAGGTGCGGGATGAATCCTGAACTCCAGTTCACGACGTTCCTGCTCCGTGAGGATCTGCGGCCTGCCTTCGTGGTTCACGCGCACGGTGGTGACGCTGCCGAAGGCGGCGAGTTCACCGGAATCCGTTAGAACCTCGAAATCCCAGATGATGGAGGACGCGCCGATGCGTGATATCGCTAACAAAACCTCAATACGGTCCCCGGTGTGTAGCGGGCGTTTGTAATCGCAGGACACCTTGACGCGCGGCCAGCCGCCCTGAGCGCGATCGAACACCAGCAGCCCTCGCGATTTCAGGAATGCGTGCTCGGCTTCCTCGAAGTAGCGGAAGATGTTGGGGAAATGCATCCAGCCGCTGGCATCAGTGTCGGCGAAGGCGACTTCCAGACTTTGGCGGTGGAGCGGGGATTCCATCCTTATTCCTCGAACTTGCTGACGAGCACCGAGGCGTTGTGACCGCCGAAGCCGAAGCTGTTGCTGACGGCGACCTTGATTTCGGCCTCGCGGGCGACGTTGGGCACGCAGTCGAGATCGCACTCGGGATCCTGTTCCTCGACGTTGATAGTGGGTGGAACGATGCCGTCCTTGATGGCCATGACGCTGGCGATGAGCTCGATGCCGCCTGCGGCTCCGAGCATGTGGCCGGTCATCGACTTGGTGGAGCTGACCATCAGGCCGTTTTTCACGTGGTCGCCGAAGGCCAGCTTGATGGCCTTGGTTTCCGCGATGTCGCCGAGGCCGGTGGAGGTAGCGTGGGCGTTGAGGTAATCGACGTCCTCCGGGTTTTTCTTCCCGTGCTTGAGAGCCATCTGGATGGCGTAAGCGGGCCCGCTGCCGTCCGGTGACGGGGCGCTGAGGTGGTAGGCATCCGCACTGACGCCGTAGCCGATGAGCTCGGCGTAAATTTTTGCGCCGCGCTTCTTCGCGTGTTCGAGCTCCTCGATGACGACCACGCCGGCACCTTCGCCCATGACGAAGCCGTCGCGGTTCTTGTCAAACGGCCGGGACGCGCGCTGGGGCTCGTCGTTGCGCGTGCTGAGGGCCTTCATGTTGGAGAATCCGCAGAGACCCATCGGCAGAATGGATGCCTCGGCACCACCGCAGATGAAGCCGTCGGCATCGCCGAACTTGATGATGCGCCAGGCCTCGCCGATGTTGTGATTCGAGGTGGCACAAGCAGTGACGATGGCCATGTTCGGTCCGGTGAGGCCGAATTCCATCGAGATGATGCCGCTGGCGATGTTGGAGATCATCATCGGGATGGTGAAGGGGGAAACCCGCTTGGGCCCCTTGGTCATGTAGGTGCCGTGCTCGCGTTCCAGTGTTGCCAGGCCGCCGATGCCGCTGCCGACCATCACGCCGAAACGGCGGGGATCGATCGTGGAAACATCAATGCCGGAATCCGCCATCGCCATCTTGGAGGCGGCCACCGCGAACTGCACGTAGCGATCCGAACGGCGCGCGTCCTTGGGAACCCGGAAATAACCGTCCGCCTCGAAGTTTTTGACCTCCCCGGCGATCTTGCAGTCGAAGGGTTCGGGGTCGAGCTCGGTGATCCGTGCGATACCGCTGCGGCCCGCCTTCATACCCTCCCAAGTGGAGGTCAGATCGTTTCCAAGGGGTGATAGACAGCCAATGCCGGTGATGACGACGCGTCGTTCGTTCATAGTTTCGCGGGCACTTTGGCGGCTGATTCCCGCCCCTGCAAGCCTCATCACCGATGTTTCTCAACGGGTTGGCGCATCTATCCGAGACGGCGGCCACGGCCTTTTTCATTGACCGCGCCGCAGTGCGGGCAATTCACGATCTTCACATGCCCGTGGTCTTCGAAGGCATGGAGGCAGAGCCTGCAAAGCACCCGGTTGCCGAGCGAGCGGCTTTCCGAGCGAGCGTGCAGGGTGCGCGAGAGCACGGTGAAGGTCACCACGAGGGCGCAGGATCCGAACACCACGAACAATACGAAATCAGCGAGCGTCAGGTCCATTTGCGGGTTGATTGGTGAAACCGACGCTGACGGAGATCCAGCGGGCGTTGCTACCGGGTTTGGCATTGAAGGACACGCGCCGCAGCCAGTTTTCCATGGGAGACGGGCCGGCCTCATCACCGCCGGCGAGATTCACACACTCTTGGACGTTTCCGCCGGCATCCAACCTGAGCAGAAAGCGCCACGACTCAGAGGCCATCGAATCATCCACCGCGCCCTCGAAGGCGGGCAGTTGCCCCGGCATTTCCTGCGATGAGATTCCTGAAAGCGGTTGAAGGAATGGAGTCGGCTTGAGGGTGACGGCGGAAGGAGCCACAGCGGGCGGACGGGGCCGCTCCGGAAACACGGGTTCTCCCCGCGATGCCAACCGCATACCACCGGTCGCCTCGTCGGGAAGATCCCGCAGCACCGGCACATAAGGCGGCGGCGTCCAGCGTGTGGTTTCCGCCGCTGCCCGTTCCAAAGCGACCGCTCCTTCCCACTCGGAAGGCACGAATCGCGAGGGGAACGGCCCGCCCTCCTTCGCTCGCAGCGTGAGAGCCCGCCCGTCCGCATCATCACCCACGAGGATCACCGAAGCCTTGTGCGCGGCCCATGGAGTGGGTGGTGAAACCCGGATGCGGACGGACGTCAGCAAAAACGCAAAACCCGCGCCTACGAAAAGTATGGCGAAGCCACGCGCAATACGGGATTCACCGGTCCGCCTCCACGGGAAAACCCATTCAGGCGCCGCCTTCCGCTTGTGCCGCATGGAAACCCGTTTGCCCATCACTTTTCAGGAGCTAGTGGCTCCACATTCGGAGTTGCCGGAACATTCGCTCCCACCAATGCCAGCCGGAAACCCTTGGCCAGAATCATTTCCGTAACCTGCCGCTCCACTCCCACTGGCGTGCCCGCATCAGTCTGGAGCAGAATCAGCGCGTTTTTCGAGGCTCCCTCGGAGCGGAGTTTTTCCAAGCGCGTGGCAAGCTGAGACGGGTTCACCGAATCCCGGCCCAGATGGATTCGTGGTTCGCCATCGCCTGGGCCCAGCGTCACCACCAGCGCGTCCTGGAAACGCTCGAGCTGGAATCGAGAGGGTGGCAGGTCCACCGCCACGCCGGATTGCCTCAACAACAGCGGGGCAAGCAGAAACAACAGCCACAACAGCGCGAAAATGTTCAGAACCGGCACCGCATGCAGCAGCCCGGGGCGCTCCGGCAGTGTCATTTCCAGCTTCACTTCGCGGGATCCGGCGAGGGTTTCGCATGCTTGCGGCCCGCCGTGACCTCACCGCGGAAAGGAGCGAACTCGTCTTCCTCCCGCGCGTCCGCGATCAGGTGGACCATCTCGATGCCAGCCCGCTCGATGCGGTGGACCAGGCGTTTCGCCCGACCAAGGAAATACAGGTAAAACAAATACATCGGCACCGCCACCGTCAGTCCTAGCACTGAGGTGATCAGCGCCGTGAACACCCCGGCCGTCAATTCCGCCGGGCCGGTGAAACCACCTTGCTCGCTCACCTTTTGAAACGTTTCCAGCATCCCGAGCATCGTTCCCAGCATGCCCACCAACGGCGCGAGCAACGAAACCCCGAGGATCGCCCGGATGTTTTTCTCGATACGCGGCACTTCAAGCTGACCGGCCTCCTGCACCACGTCCCTGAGGTCCGAGCGGCCGAGATAGTACCTCAACAAGGCCGCATGCGCCACCCGCGCCACCGGTCCCGGCGCGCGCGCCGCCTCGTGCAGCGCCTCAGCGAACGAGCGCCGCCGCACGTGATGCGCCAACCCTACCAGCAGGTCCCCCACGTTGATCCGCGCCCGGTGGAAGAAGAACAACCTCTCCACCACGCACACCGAGCCAATGAACGCCAACCCGAGCAGCACCCACACCAGCGGGCCACCCTGCTCGATCAGGCCTGAGGGTTCCATCAATGCCAGAATCATCTGCCGGGAAACTAAGCCACCGCCGGGACCGCTGGCCAGCATCAAAAAGAGAGGTTGAGAGTTGATGGTTGAGAGTTGAGAGACAGAGGAAGGAATCCGCAGAGCCTTGGCTCTCTCAACTCTCAACCTCTCAACCATCAACCATCAACTTCTTCCCGCTTGCCCCCGCACTCCGTGTTTCCCATCCTCCACCCATGCTTGCCACCACCGCCGCCCTTAAAAAACTCCTGCTCGAGAAATCCGTCCGCACCGGCAACTTCACCCTCGCCTCCGGCAAACAGAGCGACCTCTACATCGACTGCCGCGTCACCGCGCTCGATCCCTTCGGTGCCAACCTCATCGGCGATCTCGGCTGGCACGCCGTCCGCTCCAAGATCCACTCGGAGCACCTCAAGGTCAATGCCATCGGCGGCATGACCCTCGGCGCGGACCCGATCTCGCTGGCCGTCGGCATGACCTCCGCCACCAAACACCCGGACGAAGCCCTGCAAGTCTTCACCGTCCGCAAGGAACCCAAAGGCCACGGCGCGGGCAAACAGATCGAGGGAAACTTCAAGTCCGGCGACACCGTCATCGTCGTCGATGACGTCATCACCACCGGCGGCTCCACCCTGAAAGCCATCGACGCCATCGAACGCGAGGGCGGCAAAGTCGCCTTCTGCCTCGTTCTCGTGGACCGCGAGGAAGGCGGCCGCCAGGCGATCGAAGCGCGCGGCATCCACGTCCTACCGCTATTCACACGGACAACCTTGTTAGGGGAGTGATCCCCTCACCTCCAGCCCGGCGTCTTGACCATGCCGTCAACCATATTCCAGCCTCCGCCGTAGAAGCTTTCCGGATCACCGCGCTTGTGGTGGATGAACGCGTCGCCACCGATGCTGTCCTGCCACGGGGCACCGAAACCCGGCCCGCCATTGCTCCCCGCCAGCCTGCCGAAGACCTCATCGTAGACCGGCGCGCAGTCGAAGGGCTCAAACGCCAGCAATCCGGCGGAAAATTGATGGTTCTGACCTTGGGCATCGCATGATCGTGTGACTGGACTGGCTCCGGAACTCGCGGAGAATGGCGTCAGCAAAAAATCACGCGGCCAGACCGGTGATTTGATCACGACATTTCATCGTTTCAATCCTCAGGCACTTCAAATCCCCAACATGAATCCGAACACGAATCTCCGGCGGCCACCTTCATTCATGAATCCGCTCGGGGCTCAGGCAACTTGTGCGGTTCAGGCACAGGCTTTGCGTTTTTTAATCATTGCTTCAGTCCGCACCCTTTGCAGGTTCCCGCATTGATCCGCGCGCCACACAAAAAATCGTCCGCCCGTTTGACCCGTCTGGATTTCCCGTTCATCTCATCCTCTGTCACATCCATC
>CANBTO010000135.1 GCA_947372405.1 Verrucomicrobiaceae bacterium | reverse complement strand
TCTTGCCAGCGTGGTGAGCGTCGCCATCCGCACCCGCGCTCCCTGCGGTGGCGTCCACTGGTAGCTGGGCTTGTTCCAACGCCGTCCGTCCAATGGCAGAAACCAGCGGTCGCCCTCACGTGAGTGCCCACGGCACCAGTCGTCGAACTCAGGCCAGCGCGCGTCCAACAAGAATGTCGAATGACCCAGCGACGGAGCATGCGCCGCAGTGGCCGCGGGATGGCGAAAACACTCGAGCATGCCGCAGGTCAGGCAGTCACCCGATGGCAGTGCGCGCGGGGACGGCTTGGTTTGCGGCTCAGCGGCGCGGGTTTTTTCCACCTGCTGCGAGCGGATTCTAACAACGAGGTCCGCCGCGTTCAGCTCCACCTCCACACGCCATGCAGCGTCACCTTTGAAGCGCAGATCGACGTAGTTCCAGAAAACCGTGGCATCGAGATTCTGTTCCGCCGCCGATCCCGGAATCACGCGCGAATGGGCGTGCCGCTCGACGACTTCGAGCCCGGCCTCCAGCGCCGCCTGATAGAGCAGCCCGCTGACCTGGCAGAGCCCGCCGCCGACGGCGGGAACGATGCATCCCTCACGCAGCTCGCGTCCTTCGGTGAAGCCGCGTGTCCTGCGAGTCCGCCCGAGCTGTCGCCAGAAACTGAACACTCCGTCCGCAGGGACTTCGATCCCATGAAATGCGCGGGCCGCAAGGCGCAGGTTCTCCACCTTGCCGGCCGTCAGCGGGAATTCCGCGGCGCTGAGCTCCCGCCACAATGGCGAGCGTTTTTCAGCGATCACCGGAGCATCCGCCAAATCGATTCCAACCTTGTGCCGCGCTGGCGTTTTGCCGATTTCCAAAACACCTCGCCTGGCCTGCAAGCCAAGAGTTTTCATGTGGAAGACAAGGGCTTGCCAGCGACTGGGCGAGTCCCGCTCGGTTGCGTCATGGTTCGGCATTTCGGCTGGGCGGATGGAAGAAACCCTAGCGACTCATCCCGGAGATGAACACCGGAGATTTATGAAAAATCGATGAACAGGGGAATGAGTTCCCGGTCCTTGCCAGAGTGCCTCCGCCGTGCGATGGGATGCGGGTGCCATCCCTGCTCCATCGCACCGGGCCCTTCGCCGGAAGGAATCCGCGGCTATATGTCCTGTTCACGACGTTCTACAACGCCCGCGCCTATTATCCGGTGCTGGCGATCTTTTTCACGGACCTCGGACTGGGCTTGGACCAATACGTGATGCTCAACGGCATCTGGGCTGCGGCGGTTTTCCTGTTCGAGGTACCGTCCGGCGCGCTCGCGGACACGATCGGCCGCAAGCGCCTGCTGGTTTTCGCGGCGTTGCTGATGGTCCTGGAGATGACGATCCTGCTGCTGGCACCCAAGAACGGCGGCTGGACACTGCTGGGCCTCTGCATGCTCAACCGCTTTCTATCAGGAACCTCCGAGGCTTCGGCCAGTGGTGCGGATGAGGCGATCGCCTATGACGCGCTGCCGCAGGAAGGACGGGAGGCCGCGTGGGACGAAGTGCAGTCCGCCGCGATGCGCTGGCGCTCCGCGGGATTCCTCATCGCCATGTCACTGGGCGGCCTGCTCTATGATCCATCGTGGATCAACCGCCTGCTGCCGGAAGATCATGCCGTGTCGGTGGACGTGGCGCACCGGCTGCCGGTGGCGCTGGTGTTTCTGCAAGGCGTCGTCTGCCTCGTGATCGCGCTGCGTTTCGAGGAAACCGCGCAGCCCAAGAGCCATGCCGCGGGGCGCTGTCGGGCTGCGTTCCGGCTGACGCTGCAGACGGCGATGCAGGCGTTCACCACTCGCAGCATCGCGGTGGTTTTGTTAGGCGGACTGTTGGTGGATTCCATCGTGCGGAACTTCGCCACGCTGAGCAGCCAGTATTACCGGCTCATCGGCATTCCTGCTTGGGCGCTGGGTTTCATCGGCTCGCTGATCGCGGTGGGCAACTGGTTCGTCCCCTCCATCGCGGCGCGGGTGAACCAGCGCTTCACGACCACGACATCACTCGCGCTGGGTGGTGGTTGCGCCGCGGTGGCGCTGCTCTTGCTCGCTCCCGCATGGCCATGGTTCGGCCTGTTGCCGGCGGCGTTCCTGATGATGCTACTCGGGTACGTCGGATTCACCATCAGTCGCTTCCTGCACGGGGTGGCGGAGTCCAATCAACGGGCGACGCTGCTCAGCGTGAAAGGCCTCGTTTTCAATCTTGGTTACGGCCTGTATTCGTTCGCGTTCTCGTTGTTGCTGGCAGGTCTGGCAAAACGTGGAGACGGTGCGTTCCAAAGCGCGCTCTACCTCCAGGTCGGCTATTTAGCGGTGGCGTTGCTGGTTTTCGTGGTGGTTTCAAGACGCGGCGGCGGCGCGACTGTCAAAACGGCGGATTGACCAACGTAGTAACGGACTTCAGTCCAATGCCTTTAAGGATTCGATCCCGCCAGTTCGACTCTTGATCCCGGAGGGATCGCTGAAATTAGCCGGTGGCGAGAGCCACCGGAATTCGGGCATCAAAATGATTCAGCCCCGGAGGGGCGACGGATGGCCGCGACTCACCATAGGAACCTCTCGTCGAAATCGACTCCACACCGATGCAGGAGTTGCAGATATTCTTCCTGAAACGTCCGTTTCCGGTGATGCTCCTCCTGCCGCGATATGTAGCTGCGGACGTTTTCGCGGTGGGACGGGCTAACGCTGAATGCGCCATAACCTTCCTGCCATGCAAAGGCCCGGTCGCCGGTCTCGTCATGGACCCATTTCGAGGAAACCGCTTTGATATCGCGAACCACATCGGCGAGGCGGGTGGAGGCACTCAATCCGAGAAGCAGGTGAACATGATCGTCCACGCCGCCTACAGCCTCCGGGATTGAACCCGATTTCCGTGCCACCCCGCCAAGATATGCATGAAGTCGCTCGCGCCATTCGGAGGCGATACGTGGTTCCCGGTTTTTCGTCGAGAAAACGACATCAAAATGAAGGGAGAGATGGGTCGATGGTTTGGCGGCGGTTTCCAGCGCCCCTGCTGCGGCACGGATTCATTTCATACCGTAATCCGGTGGCTTGCGCCACCGGCTGATTTCACATGCCCCTGCCAGGGCAAAATCATACCAGGCCAATCCTTAAAGGCATTGGACTTCAGTCCGTTCTTCCGCCAATGAACGGCGGACTGAAGTCCACCACTACTTTTCCCTGTCCGGCCACATGGAGCGGGGTTTTTTCCAGATTGGTTGGGTGTTCGAGCACATGATCAGAGAAAGGAAAATGGAACCACTAAAAACACGATAATGCACTAACCAGAAATACCATGCAAGTCTGCCGGCACTCAAGGAATGACTGAAGAAGGCGAGGAGCCTGAGGCTGCCGGACCTGCTGGCCGTCCTGCGGCGCAAGCTGCAAGGTTCCCGCAACCACAAAGCATTTCCTGCTTGGCTCTTCCTCCATGGCGGCCTAAAAAGCCTCCCATGAACGGAATTCCCGGAGAAGCATCCTTCCATGCCGCATTTGCACCGGATACACCGCGAGCGGCTGTTACAGGACAAATGCCGCGCGCTACTTATTAACTCTGTTCGGAGAATATAATCATGAAAATTTGCTTCCTTAATATAGTCCTGACCGCACTCCTCGCATTACCGGTTGCAGCCGAAAGCAAGCCAGAAACTCTCCAAACGTGGAAGTTCGGTTCAGGAACGTTAAAGCTGTTTACTTTCCCAGCGAATAAGTTTGGCCAAATAGGCCTTGGGTGGTATCTAGATGATTCATTAATAAAAAGCTCTTATTGTGATATAGAAGATTTGGCTAAACTGATTCGAGCGTTAGCACAACATAAGGATTGGAATTCTATTGCTGACAAGGAGCTAAAAATTCATTGGCGTTATGACATTCTCGTCACCCTCCGCGAAAAGGAAGTTGTTTTCAATTTTGACAGCATTCACAGCTTTACCACTACGTGGGATGAGGCACTTAACATTGTGAAAGCGATTGAGAGTGCAAGGAAGAAACTCAATGAGGAATCTGGCGGGATCACGCCGCTTGACGCAAAAATAAAAGATTCCGAACAAGGCGCGGATGGCAACCCCCACTAGCCCCGTGTTCTCGATATTTTACCGTAGTTTGAAACCCACCCCCACGTTCGATGTTGCTCCCCGCTAGTGGGGTTGCCATCGCTTTGACGTTCCTCTCGATCTTTCCCGTCAGGCGAGGATTCCGCTGACCACCTTGGTCCCTGTCTTGGTGATGTTGGACAACCTCTGAGGTGCGCCTTGCGAGAGATAGGTGAGCTTCTCATGATCGACACCCATGAGGTGCTGGATGGTGGCGTGAAGATCGTGCAGCGAGACCTTGTCGGTCATCGCCTCGTAGCCGATGGGATCGCTTTCGCCGTATGAGATGCCGGGTTTCACGCCGCCGCCCGCGAGCCAGATGGTGAAGGCTCCCGGATTGTGGTCGCGACCGACGAATTTGTTGTCCTTGCCACCACGGTTTTCAAGCATGGGCGTGCGGCCGAACTCACCACCCCAGACGACCAGCGTGTCTTCTAACAAACCACGCTGCTTGAGGTCCTTGAGCAGCGCGGTCATTGGCTGGTCCACCTCCTTGCAGCGGTCGGAGAAACCGCCGTTGAGCGCCTCCGATGCGGACGCGCCGTGCGAGTCCCAGCCCCAGTGGAAAAGCTGGATGTAGCGGACACCACGCTCGGCAAGGCGGCGGGCGAGCAGGCAGTTGTTGGCAAACGATTCCCTGCCCGGCTGCGTGCCATACATCTGGTGGATGGTCTCCGGCTCGGCCTTCAGATCGAAGGCGTCGGTGGCGTGCATCTGCATGCGGAAGGCCATTTCGTATTGCGAGATGCGGGTGACGGTTTCCGGATCACCGACTTCCTCGGCGATCTTGCGGTTGATGTTTTCCAGCGCGTCGAGCGAGCTGCGGCGCAGCGGGCGGCTGATCCCGGCGGGGTCTCCGAGATAGAGTACCGGGTCGCCCTGCGAGCGGCACTGCACACCCTGATAGACGGAGGGCAGGTAACCGGCGCCCCACACGGATTTCCCGGCGTCCGGGTTCTTGCCGCCGGAAGTGAGCACGATGAATCCGGGCAGGTTCTGGTTTTCCGAGCCGAGGCCATAGGTCGCCCAGGCACCGATCGAAGGCGCGCCGGGATTCTGCGTGCCGGTGTGCACGAGCAGTTGCGCCGGGCCGTGGTTGAACTGGTCCGTGTACATGGACTTGATGAAGCACACGTCGTCCACGACGGAGGTGAAATGCGGCAGACGGTCCGACACCCATGCGCCCGAGCTTCCATATTGCTGGAACGGAAACTGCGGGCCTAACATTTTCGGCACGCCTTGTATGAATGCGAACTGCTTGCCTTCGAGGAACTCCTTCGGGCACTCCCTGCCGTTCAGCTTGAGAAGCTCCGGCTTGAAATCGAACAACTCGTGCTGCGACGGCGCGCCGGCCATGTGCAGGTAGATGACGCGTTTCGCCTTGGCGGCGAAGTGCGGCGCGGTGGGCGCGAGCGGGTTCGCGGTATCCTTGACCAGCGGGTTGGAAGCCCCCCAGCTGCGGCCTGATGTGCCGGCGAACCACAACGCGCCGAGCCCGAGGCCGCACTGCGAGAGGAAGTGGCGGCGCGTGTAATGCTCCATCTGCGCGTGGCGGAGGCGGGCGGTGACTGAAGGATCCATGGTGTATCTAACGGTTCAACGCGGAGTCGAGGTTGAGGATGGTGTTGGCGACGAGCACCAGCGCGGCGGCATCGGGCGTCGCGCCGAGTTTGGCGGATTCCCCGGGATCTTTTTCGTATTCGGCGCGGGCGGAAACCCGGAGCTTCGAGAGCTCCTCAAGCATCTGTGGCGACGCCTCCTGCTGCGTGGCTAACAGAACGCCGAAAGCAAGCTGTCCGTTGGGGTCCGCGGCGTGGGACGCCATCCGGCCCGCCATGCCCTGCGCCGCCTCGATGTGAGCGGGGTCGTTGAGCGTGACGAGCGCCTGCAGCGGAGTGTTGCTGGGCATGCGCCGCGCGCTGCACAGGTCGCGGCTCGGCGCGTCAAAGGTGAGGAAGCCGGGAAACCCGCTGGTGCGCTTGCAATAAGTGTAGATCCCGCGTCGGTATTTGTCCTCGCCCTTGGATTCATTCCACTTCGCACCGCTGTAAACCGAGTTCCACACGCCCTCCGGCTGCGGCGGGAATACCGGCGGGCCGAACATCTTGTTAGAAAGCAGGCCGGCGGCCGAAAGCGCTTGGTCGCGCACCATCTCGGCCGTAAGCCGCACGCGCGGGCCACGGGCGAGCAGGCGATTGCCGGGGTCCTTCTCCAGCAGTGCCGCGGACGCGCGGTGGCTCTGGCCATACGTCGCGGACAGGACGATTTCCCGCAGCAGCGCCTTGACCGACCAGTGATCGTGATCACGCAGGCGGAGCGCGAGGTGGTCTAACAACTCCGGATGGGACGGCGGTTCGCCTGATGTGCCGAAGTCCTCCATGGTCCTGACGATGCCGGTACCGAAAAGCTCTCCCCACAGGCGGTTGGCGAGCACCCGCGCGGCCAGCGGATTCTCCGGGCCCACGAGCCAGCGCGCCATGTCGAGGCGGTTGCGCATCTCCCCTTCCCTTCCGGTCTTGAAAATCGCCGGCAAGCCGGGAGACACCGGATCCTCCTTGTTGAGCCGGTTGCCGCGTGCGAAGACCCGCGTCTCACGTGTGCCACCCTGCGGACGCTCGATCATCACGGGCACCTTGGTGACGGGAATGGCTTCGAGTTGTTTTCTGACATCTGCAAGCGTCTTCCAATCCTCAAGGCGTGCGGGATCGTTCGCGAGCGCGGTCCATTCCGGGCGGTTGGAGACATCGAACGAGAATCTCCTGACAGGCGTCGCCTGGTCGCCTGTGGTGTCCGCCTTCTGCTTCATGGAAATCCCGAGCTTCACCCCCGGCCCGGGAATTACCGGCGTTGTGGGCACGAAGACGAACCAGCGCGGGCCTTCCAGCTTGGGAAATCCGCCGACATTGCCATCCGGTCCGGGTTCATAAAACTCGCCGAGATGGTCCGCGAAGACCTCCTTCATCACCACCGGCGTGGCGGCACCGTTGGCATCGATCAGCCGCACCTCGAACTTCGTGGCGAGCGAGCCGCGCTCCGGCCACTTCTTCGGATCGTCGCTGTCCGGAAAGATCCTGAAGCGCAACGCGGTGAAGGCCGGGGCCGGACCTGATAGATCGTGGGTGCATCCCACGGGGAACGTGCCTTCGCCGCGGATCCTGCCATCCGCATCCAGCACGAGCTTGCCGTGGCTTGGATTGAATGCATCGGGAACGAACGGTTTCCAGTCGCTCGTGGATTCCATCAAGGGAGAGGCGGCCGAGTTGAGAGCGTTGCGGAGAGTCGCGGAACGGACCTCAAGTTTGGAGGCCTCCTCGATTTTTGCCGGATCGTTGGCCACCTTCATCTTCGGAAAATCATCGTCCAGATCGCAGTCCTCGGTGCTGTTGAGAAACGCGGCGAACTGATAGAACTCGTCATGGCGGATCGGCTCGTAGGGATGTGAATGACACTGCACGCAGCCGAAGGTGGTGGCCTGCCAGGTCGTCCAGGTGGTCGAAACGCGGTCGATCACGGCGGCCACGCGGTATTCCTCGTCATCGGTGCCGCCCTCGGTGTTGCACTGGGTGTTGCGGTGGAAGGCTGTGGCCAGGCGCTGGTCAGCGTTGGCGTTTGGCAGAAGATCGCCGGCGAGCTGCTCAATGGTGAAGCGGTCGTAAGGCATGTCCGAGTTGAACGCGCGGATCACCCAGTCGCGCCACGGCCAGATGTTTCGCTGTGGATCCTTCTCGAAACCATAGGTGTCGGAGTATCTGGCGAGATCGAGCCAGACGGCGGCCCAGCGCTCGCCAAAACGAGGCGACGCCAGCAAGCGGTCCGCCGCTGCGCCACGCGCTGCTTTCGCATCGTTCCCACATTCGGTTAGAAAAGCTGCGAGCTCCTCGGGTGAGGGTGGCACACCCGTCAGGTCGAACGAAGCGCGCCGCAGCCACTCGGCGGGCGTGGCTTCGGGCGAGGGCTTGATTTTCTCGCGGTCCAGCCGGTTGAGAACAAAGCGGTCGAACGGCACTGCGGGCCATTTTTCATCGGACACCTGCGGCACGGCGGGTTCCTTGGGTTTTTCGTAGGCCCAGTTGTTCTGCCACTCGGCTCCTTGTGCGATCCAGCGTTCGATGAGGTCAGCTTCAGCGGATGAAAGCGGCGGCCCTTTTTTCGGCTTGGGCATCACCTCGTCCGGATCGTTGCTGCGGATGCGGCGCAACATGTCGGAATGCGCCGGGTCTCCGGGAACGAGCGGGTGTTTCCCGGATTTTCCCTCGGCCATCGCCCGTTCGCGTGAAACGAACGATATCTTACCCGCCTCCTTCACGCCACCGTGGCAGGAGGTGCAGTTCTTGTTGAGGATCGGGCGGATGTCCCGGCTGAAGTCCACACGGTCCCCACCCTCGGCGAGTCCTGCGAGGAATAGTGGAATGGGAGCAAAAAGAGCAACGAGCTGGCGGATCATGAGGCGATGCGGACGCATCATACGCGCGGAGTGGAGCAATTCCATCACCACTTCGCCCGGATTTTTCCGCCTGGATCTTCGTCGGAAACCGCAAGCGGATGGTCCCGCCCTACGACTCCATCATCCAGATGATCCAACTGCCATTTCATCCGGAATCCCGAAGTCAATGGCAGGTCCGCATTTCACCGCGCGATCAACGCGACGAGGCGGCCTTGATATGGTCACCGGTGTTTTCGACATCGTTGCCGAAGCCGTGGACGGTACCACAGCTTGTGCCTATGGCGGCGAAGAGCGCCGAAGCGAGGATGAGGAGAATGAGGTTCTTTCGTGATGTTTTCATAGCTTTGCTGCGCGGTGTTTCCGGCTGGTTCAAGTTAGGTCACGGCACTCCACTCTGCCATGGGGTGAAACCCTACCGTGCTCGGTGTGGAATTGATTCGCCTCCCACCCACCCCGCATGTAGGGTCCACAAGTGGCTGACCCGAAACCGAATCAACTGACCATCGAGGTTCCTTCCGAGGACCGCCATACCTTGAAGACCACGTTCCGCCAGTTCCGGCTGATCTCAAAGGCATTCTTCGCATCGGAGCGCAGGCACAAGGCACGCGGCTTCCTCATTTCCCTGCTGCTGCTGGCGCTGGCGGTGGGCGGCATCCAGGTGCTCATGAGTTATGCGGGCCGGGATTTCATGACCGCGATCACCAACAAGAACCCCAAGGGCTACTGGCAGGCGCTCGGCTGGTATCTCGGCAGTTTCGCACTCGCTGTTCCCATCGGGGTGTTCTACCGCTGGGTGGAGGAGCGGCTCGCGCTGCTGTGGCGCGAATGGATGGCGCAGCACCTGGTGAAACGATATTTCAACAACCGCGCCTACTTCCGCCTGCGCGGATCGGAGAGCGTGGACAACCCGGACCAGCGGATCAGCGAGGATGTTAGAAATTTCACCACCAACTCGCTCGCGTTCCTGTTGATCGCGCTGAACTCGCTGGTGACGCTGATCGCCTTCATCGGCGTTTTGTGGATGATCTCCGGCACGCTGGTTTCCATCCTGGTGGTCTATGCCGTCGCGGGCACCTTCATCAGCATCATGATCGGTCGCAAGCTGGTGGAAAAGCACTACCATCAATACGAGAAGGAGGCGAACTTCCGCTACGGCCTGGTGCGGGTGCGGGACAACGCCGAATCGATCGCGTTCTACCGCGGTGAGAAACGCGAGCATCTGGACCTCTTCAACCGGCTGGCGGCGGCGGTCAGCAACATGCGCCTGATCATCATCCTCAACCGGCGGCTCGGGTTCTTCACCAACAGCTACAACTACCTCGCGCTGGTGCTGCCGGTGCTGGTGGTCGCGCCGATGTTCATGCGCGGGCAGGTGGAGTTCGGCGTGGTCACCCAGGCGGCGGGCGCCTTCGCGCAGGTGCTTGCCGCCTTCTCGCTGATCATCACGCAGTTCGGCGGCTTGAGCGATTACCTGGCGGGCGTCCAACGTCTCGGCACCTTGTGGGACCAGCTCGACGAGCATGACAACGAGGAGGAACGCATCGCCAGCGAGGAGAAAAACACGCCGACCGAGGACAGCCGGATCCTGAAACTCGACAAGCTCGACATCTGCACCCCGGGCAACGACCGCACGCTGGTCAAGGCGTTGTCGTTCGAGCTGCACGCCAACCAGAGCCTGATGATCATGGGACCCAGCGGCACCGGCAAGAGCTCCGTGCTGCGCACCATCGCCGGCCTGTGGTACGGCGGCGGCGGACTGCTTGCACGCCCGGCCTCCAACCATCTGATGTTCCTGCCCCAACGCCCTTACATGGTGGAGGGCAGCCTGCGCGAGCAACTGCTCTATCCGTATCCCGACCGCGGCGTGCCGGACGAGGAGATTCACAAG